>JAUNRP010000013.1 GCA_030544165.1 bacterium | reverse complement strand
CCGAGCCCTCGGAGTCCTGGCCCGCGGAGTCGTCCGACTCCGTGCCCGTGCGCTCCGGCTTCTCCTGCTGGTCCTGTCCCTGCTTCTGCGCGCCCCTCTTCTGCTGGCCGCGCTGGTTCTGCTTCGGCTGGGACTTCTGCTGGCCCTGCTGTCGGCCGCCCTTCTGCGCGTCGTCCTGCGACGCCTCGTCGTCTGCAGCGTCGTCGGGCTCCTGCGCCGGGGCGGCCTTCGCGCGGGTGCGGCGGGGCGGGGCGGCGGAGAGGTCCGGCGCCTGGAAGAGGAGGGAGGCGGCGGCGAGGCGGGGCGCCTCCGGCTCCGCGGGAGCCTCCGCGCCGTCCGAGTCGCTCGCGGAGAACAGCGGGGCCGCGGCGCGTGAGGCCCTGCTCCGGGTGCTGCGCGCGCGCGGTGCCTTCTTCTCGCCTGCCCCCTGCTCGGGAGCGGCGCCCTCGCCTGTGGTGGGTTCGGTGGTGGTCTGGTCCTCGGCCACGGGTACTTCCGTTTCCCGCGGGCCTCCGGCTCACCCCTGCCGGACCCCGCGTGCTCAATCGTCGGCTAGCGACGGAAATCTCTCATCGTTCACGATGTCTGTACACACCGTCTGCAGCGGCACCGTGAGTGGCGCATCAGGTGTACCGGGATCGCGGCCGGGTGGGACCGGATCACCGAAACCCAGTATGTCACAGGCTGGTCACGATCCCCTATCCGCCCAGATGGTGAGCCATCACGCGGGCCCAGGCCGGGGACTTACGTCCCGTGCGGAAATTCGGCACCCCGATAGTTTGATTTCACCAGATTTTCACAATGTTCCTGCGTATCCGGAGGCAGTTCGTGGAAGCACTCGACCTCGCGCGGTGGCAATTCGGTATCACCACCGTCTACCACTTCATCCTGGTGCCCCTCACCATTGGCCTGACACCCCTCGTGGCGGTGATGCAGACCATCTACCACCGCACCGGCAAGGAGCACTGGCTGAAGCTGACGAAGTTCTTCGGCAAGCTCCTCATCATCAACTTCGCCCTCGGCGTGGCCACCGGAATCGTCCAGGAGTTCCAGTTCGGGATGAACTGGTCCGAGTACTCCCGGATGGTGGGTGACATCTTCGGCGCGCCGCTCGCGATCGAGGCCCTCGCCGCGTTCTTCCTCGAGTCCACCTTCCTGGGCCTGTGGATCTTCGGCTGGAACCGCCTCCCGAAGGCACTCCACCTCGCCTCCATCTGGTGCGCGGCGATCGGCGTGAACCTCTCCGCCTACTGGATCCTCGTGGCCAACTCCTTCATGCAGCACCCCGTGGGCGCCGAGTTCAACCCGGAGAAGGGCCGCGCCGAACTGGTGGACTTCTTCGCGCTCATCACGAACCCCACCGCGATCGCCGCGTTCACCCATGTGGTGACGGCCGCGTTCCTCACCGCGGGCACCTTCCTGGCCGGAATCTCCGTGTGGTGGATCGTGCGCTCGGTGCGCGCCGGGGACACCGAGACCGCCCGCACCACGTGGCGGCCGGCCGCCATGATGGGCCTCGTCACGATCATCATCTCCGGCCTCGCCGTGATCGGCACCGGTGACGTCCAGGCCAAGCTGATGTACCAGCAGCAGCCCATGAAGATGTCCGCCGCGGAGGGCCACTTCCGCGATGACGGCGGCCCCGTGCCGTTCTCCCTCCTCGCGATCGGCGATCTCACCAACGATCCGGAGAACGTGCAGCACATCCTCCAGATCCCGGGCGTCACCTCCTGGCTCGCGCACGGCAACTTCACCGATCCGCTGCCCGGCACCCAGGACATCGAGGAGCTCTACGAGGAGCGCTACTCCGCGCAGTTCGGCGAGGACGTGGAGTACACCCCCTCCCTGGTGGTGACCTACTGGTCCTTCCGCCTCATGATCGGGTTCGCGGCCTTCTCCGCAGCACTCTCGATCGCGGGCCTGTGGTACCTGCGCAAGAAGCAGGTGACGGACAAGAGCTGGCTGGCCACCCTCGGCCTCGTCGCGATCCCCATGCCGTTCGTGGCCAACTCGTTCGGCTGGATCTTCACCGAGATGGGCCGCCAGCCCTGGGTGGTGCACCCGAACCCGCTGAGCCCGGTGGACCAGGTGTACATGCTCACGGCCGATGGCGTCTCCACCACGGTGGGGGCCGGCACGGTCCTCACCTCGATGATCCTCTTCACCCTGCTCTACGCCGCGCTCGGCGTGGTGTGGTTCGCCCTGATGCGGCGCTACACGAAGGAGGGCATCGAGAATCCCACCAACACGGTTCCGGAGGCGTCGGACGGCTCCGAGGCCCCGATGAGCTTCGTCTACTGAGGAAGGACGGAAACCCATGGACCTCTCCATTCTCTGGTTCCTGCTGATCGCCGTTCTCTGGATCGGCTACCTCGTACTCGAGGGCTTCGACTTCGGCGTGGGCATGCTCATCCGCTCCCTCCCCAAGTCGGAGAAGGAGCGCCGGGTGATGCTCAACGCCATCGGCCCGCACTGGGACGGCAACGAGGTGTGGCTGCTCACCGCGGGTGGCGCCACGTTCGCCGCCTTCCCCGAGTGGTACGCCACCATGTTCTCCGGCTTCTACCTCGCCCTCTTCGTGATCCTGGTGGCCCTGATCGTGCGCATCTGCGCGCTGGAGTGGCGCGGCAAGATCTCGGATGAGAAGTGGCGGCAGCGCTGGGACTACGCGCACGTGTTCGGCGCGTGGGTCCCCGCGGTGCTCTGGGGCGTGGCGTTCGCCAACCTGGTGCAGGGCATGGCGATCGAGGTGGTGGACCGCGCCTCCCAGACCGCAGTGGCCCCCGCCGAGGTGGCCGCCTCCATGGGCACCGCCTCCCACCAGCTCACCGGCGGCTTCTTCTCCCTCCTGACCCCGTTCACCCTGCTCGGCGGCGTTGTCACGGCGGCCCTGTGCCTCACCAACGGCCTGCTCTTCCTGGCGCTCAAGACCGACGGCGATCTGCGGGCCCGCGCGGAGAAGCTCGCCCTGCCGTTCGCCCTGGGGACCACCGTGGTGGCCGCCGTGTTCGTGCTCTGGGGCCAGTTCGCCTACTCCGGCAACGCGTTCGGCTGGATCCCGCTCATCATCGCGGCCCTGTGCCTCGTGGGCGTGGTCCTGACCACCCGGATGCGCCGCTACGGCATCGGGTTCACGCTGAACGCCGTGGCGATCGCCGCCGCCGTGGCCTGGGTGTTCATGTCCATGTACCCGGCCGTGATGAAGTCCTCGATCGATCCGGCGTACTCGCTGACCATCGAGCAGGCCTCCTCCACGCCGTACACGCTCGGCGTGATGTCGATCGTGGCGCTCACCCTCGTGCCGATCGTGCTCGCCTACACGGTGTGGAGCTACTGGGTGTTCCGCAAGCGGATCTCCACCAAGCAGATCCCGGAGCAGCCGGCCGGCCTTCCCTCCGCGTTCGACGAGGTGAACGCCTGACGGATCAGCGAGCGGCTTCGTGGTCCCCGTGTGACAGGGTGGGGCCATGAAGCCGCTCGATCCACGTCTCCTCCGGCATGCCCGGGCGGCCCGCTCCTACATCCTGACCACCACGGCCACGGGGGTCCTGCTCACGGCGCTGATCGTGGCCCAGGTGCTCCTGATCGCCCACATCGTGGGCCCGGCCGTGGACGGCACGGCCACGCTCCCCGAGCTCCTCCCCCTCGCGGGGCTCCTCGCGGCGGTGCTCGCCGCCCGGATCGGCACGCTGATCTGGCAGGAGGCCCGCGCCCACCGCGCCTCCCAGGCCGTCATCACGGACCTGCGCAGCCAGGTGCTCGACCACGCGATCGCCCAGGGCCCCCGCTGGCTGGACGGCGCCCGCGCCGCCGAGGTCACCACGCTCACCACCCGCGGGCTGGACGACCTCGGCCCCTACTTCGAGCGCTACCTCCCCCAACTCCTCCTGGCCGCGATCCTCACCCCCGCCACGCTCGTGGTCCTGTGGGTCACCGACCTCACCTCCGGCATCATCCTCACGCTCGCGATCCCCACCATCCCCGTGTTCATGTGGCTCGTGGGCGTCCTCACCGCCTCCTACTCCTCCCGCCGCCTCGCCACCATGGACCGGCTCGGCGGCCAGGTGATGGACCTCCTCGGAGGGCTGGCCACCCTCAAGGCCCTCGGGCGCGAACAGGGCCCCGGGAAGCGGGTGCGCCAACTCGCCGACTCCTTCAACGAGGCCACCATCGGCACCCTGCGCGTGGCCTTCCTCTCCGGCGCGATCCTCGAGTTCGTGGCCTCCATCTCCGTGGCCCTCGTGGCCGTGGTGGCCGGCATGCGCCTCGTCTACGGGAACATGGACCTCACCACCGGCCTCGCCGCCATCATGCTGGCCCCCGAGGTCCTCATGCCGCTGCGCCAGGTGGGCAGCCACTTCCACGCCTCCACCGATGGCATGGCCGCCGCGAACGCCGCCTTCCGCATCCTGGAGACCCCCACTCCCCCGCGCGGCGCCCTCCCCGCCCCGGACCTCGCCACCACCACCATCCAGTTCGAGGCCGTCTCGGTGGAGGCCCCCGGCCGCGACCTGCTCGCCCCCGCCCACCTCTCCTTCCGCCTCGAGCCCGGCACCGTGGCCGCCCTCGTGGGCCCGTCCGGCTCCGGCAAGTCGACGGCGGGGCTCGTCCTGCTCTCCCTGCTCGCCCCGGACTCGGGGACCGTCCGCCTGCTCGGCCCGGGTGGCACCGCCCTCTCCCTGGCCGACGTCGACCCCTCCAGTTGGCACCAGCAGCTCACCTGGGTCCCGCAGCGGCCCACGATCCTGCCCGGCACGATCGCCCAGAACGTGGTGGGCGAGTTCGCCTCCGACGTGGCGGTGGACGAGCGGCTGGAAGCGGCCGCCGCGGCCTCAGGGCTCGCCGCCGTCGTCGGGGAACTGGCGGACGGGTGGGCCACGCGGATCGGGCACGGCGGGGTGGGTCTGTCCGTGGGCCAGCGGCAGCGGCTCGCGCTCGCGCGGGCGCTGGTCTCGGATGCCCAGCTCGTGCTCCTGGACGAGCCCACCGCGCACCTGGACGCCTCCACGGAGGCGGAGGTGGTGGCCACGGTGCGGGCGCTGAGGGAGGAGGGCCGGACCGTGGTGGTGATCGCCCACCGGCCCGCCGTGGTGGGCATCGCGGACCAGGTGGTGCAGGTGGACTCGGCCGTGGGGGTGGCGCGGTGAGGCTGCTGACCCCCGGCCAGGCGCGCGCGCTGCGCCAGGCGATCGGGCTCCTGGACATCCGGTGGGGGCGCGTGGCCCTCGCGGTGATCTTCGGCTCGCTCGGGCTCGGTGCCTCGGTGGCCCTCACCTCCGCCTCGGCGTGGCTGATCGCCCGCGCCTCGCAGATGCCGCACGTGCTCACGCTCTCGGTGGCCTCCACGGGGGTGCGCCTGTTCGGGATCTCCCGCTCGGTGATGCGGTACGTGGAGCGGCTGACCTCGCACGGCGTGGCGCTCGCCGGAATGGCCTCGCTGCGCGAGCAGGTCTACCAACGGCTCGCGGACTCCCCCGTGGAATCGGTGGCGGGGCTCAGGCGCGGCGACCTGCTCGTGCGGACCGGCGCGGACGTGGACTCGGTGGGCGACGTGATCGTGCGGGGGCTCATGCCAGCGCTCGTGGGCGCCGTGGTCTCGGTGGGGACCGTGGCGTTCATCGCGTGGCTCTCCCCCGCCTCCGCGGCGATCCTGGCCGTGTGCCTGCTCCTCGCCTTCCTCGGCGGTCCCGTGCTCGCGGCCCGCGCGGCGCGGCGGGCGGAGCTCGCCCAGGTGGCGGAGCGGTCCGAGCTCGCCTCCACGGCCCTGACCATGGTGGAGGGCGGCGCGGAGCTCGCGGTGTGGGGCCGGCTCGATGTGCTGCGCGGCCAGTTGGCGCGACAGGAGGAGCGGCTCACCCGGCTGCGCGGCGAGGCCGCGGTGCCGGCCGCGTGGGCCTCCGGGATGGACACGCTCGGGATGGCGCTCGCCACGCTGGGGGCGATCGTGGTGGGCATCCCGGCCCTCACCAACGGATCGCTGGAGGCGGTGGAACTCGCGGTGATCGTGCTCACGCCACTGGCGGCGTTCGAGGCCACGGCCACCCTCCCGGCGGCGGCCACCCAGCTCGTGCGCTCCGCGGCGGCGGCCGAGCGCATAATGGCGCTCCTGGACACCGGGGACTCGGGCGCCGCACGCACCGGGGAGATCCCGGATGACGCCGATCCCCGGCTCCAGGCCCGCGGCCTCGCGGTGGGATGGCCGGGCGGCCCGGTGGTGGCGCGCGGGATCGACCTGGAGGTGGCGCCCGGCCGCGCGCTCGCGATCGTGGGCGGGAGCGGAATCGGGAAGACCACGCTGCTCGCCACGCTCGCCGGGCTGCTGCCCACGCGGGAGGGTTCGGTCACGCTCGATGGGCACGTGCTCGCGGCGGCCCCGCGCAGCGCGGCGGCCCGCCACGTGGCGATGACGGCGGAGGACTCCCACATCTTCGCCACCAGCGTGCTGGAGAACCTGCGGGTGGCCCGGGGCGATGTGACAGAGGAGGAGGCGGTCCGCCTCCTCGAGCGTGCCGGGCTGGGCGCCTGGCTCGCCGCCCTCCCCGAGGGCGTGAACACCCTGATCGACTCGGACGCCGCCAACATCTCCGGCGGGGAACGCCGACGCCTCCTGATCGCGCGGGCACTCGCCTCCCCGGCGCCGATCCTGCTGGTGGACGAGCCCGCCGAGCACCTGGACCCGGAGACGGCGGCCGCCCTCATGGAGGACCTGCTTGGCCTCGCGCATCCAACCGATGGCAGCGCGCCGAGGGGCGTGGTGCTGGTGACCCACCACCTCACCCACCTCGGCGGCGCGGACGAGGTGCTCCTGATGGAGGCGGGCGCGGACCCGATAGCCTTGGTGGCGGATCGCGGGAGCCACGCCGAACTGCTCGGCCGCTCCCCCACGTACCGCAGTGCGGCGATGGAGGCCTAGGTGAGGGACCAACTGCTCCGGGCGGCGCTCGAGCTCACGAGCCAGCTCGATCTGCCGGACGTGCTCCAGGACTTCGTGGACGTGGCGGCCCGCCTCACCGGCGCGCGCTACAGCGCGCTCGGCGTGCTGGACAACGCGGGCACCACCGTGGTGTTCGTACAGCACGGGGTGGACTCCGCCACCGTGGCGAAGCTGGGGCACCCGCCCCGCGGGCACGGCGTGCTGGGGGCCATCCCCGTGGGCGGCCACCTGCTGCTCGAGGACCTCACCACCCACCCCGCGTTCGGGGGGTGGCCCGAGGGCCACCCGGACATGCGTAGCTTCCTCGGGATTCCGCTGCGCATCAACGAGCAGGTGTTCGGGCGCCTCTACCTCGCGGACAAGGAGGGCGGCTTCACGGACGCGGACGTGGAGGACGTGACCCTGCTCGCCACGGCGGCCGGGGTGGCCGTGGCGAACGCGCGGATCTATGCGCAGGCCCGAAACCGGGAACGCTGGATGAGGGTCTCCCAGGCGATCACCACCACGCTGCTGGAGGGAACCGAGGAGGAGGAGGCCCTCCAGATGATCGCCCAACAGGTGCGGGAGGTCTCGGACTCGGACGCCTGCCTGATCGTGCTGCCCTCCGTGGGCGATTCCTGGGCGTGCGAGATCGCCGACGGCGGCCGTGCGGACGAACTGATCGGCGTGGAGTTCCCCGCGAACGGGCGGGCCCTCACCGTGCTCCGGGAGGGCGTGGGGGTGATCGTGGACTCCCTCTCCAAGGCGCGCCCCATGCGGGTTCCCCAACTGAAGAGCTTCGGCCCGGCGATGTACGCCCCCATGATGGTGCGCGGCACGGGGCTCGGCGTGATCATCCTGCTCCGCGAGGTGGGGCGGCCCGAGTTCGATCCGGCCGACCTCACGATGGCCGAGGGGCTCGCGATGCAGGCCGCCCTGGCCCTCGAACTCGCCGCGGCGCGCCACTCCGAGGACCTCTCCAACCTGCTGGGCGAGCGCCAGCGGATCGGCCGGGACCTCCACGACCTCGCGATCCAGCAGCTCTTCGCCACCGGCATGCAGCTCGACGGCGCCCGCCAGAAGGTGGCCGGCGAGGGCCGCGAGGACCTCACCCACCTGCTCGAGGACGCGCTCACCTCCGTGGACGAGTCCGTGCGCCAGATCCGGGCGATCGTCCAGTCCCTCCGCGAACCGGACGAGGCGGTGGTGCTGGTGGAGCGCCTGCGCCGCGAGACCTCGATCGGCCGCACCGCCCTGGGGTTCGCCCCCTCGCTCGTGATCAGCGTGGACGGGGTGGTGGTGGACGATGCGGCGGTGGAATCGGACCTCCTGGACGCCGTGGACTCCCGCGTGGATGCCGATATCGCGGACGATGTGGTGGCCGTGGTGCGGGAGGGACTCTCGAACGCCGCGCGGCACGCCCGCGCCTCATCGGTCCAGGTCCGGATCTCGGTGCGCGGCGCCGGCCCGCTCGGCATGGTCTCGATCGAGGTGGAGGACGACGGGCTCGGCGTCCCCGCCGATCCCTCCCGCCGCTCGGGGCTCGACAACCTGGCGGCACGCGCGCGGCGCCACCACGGCACGTTCTCACTGACCCGGACGCCCGCCGGGCACGGATCGATCCTCGACTGGCAGGTGCCGCTGGCCTGACGGCGCCCGGGCGCGGCTCCCCCGGCAGCTCCCTACTGCCGCCAGGAGGTGGCGCGTTGCCCGGCCACCCACGCGGCGGCCTGGGTGCGGCGCTGGAGGCCCATCTTGGCGAGCAGCGAGGTGATGTGGTTCTTCACGGTCTTCTCCGCCACGCCCAGCTTGTCCCCGATCTCCCGGTTGGACATGCCATCCCCGATCAGGTCCAGCACGCGGCGCTCGGAGGGGGTGAGGTGGGCGGTGGGATCGCCGTGGTCGGCGCGGCGGCGGGTCACGGTCCGCTCGTCCAGGAGGGTGCGGCCGGCGGCCACGGCCTTGACCACCTCGGCGATCTCGGCGCCGCGCACGGTCTTGAGCAGGTAGGCCTTCGCTCCGGCGTGGAGGGCCTCGGAGAGGGCGTCGTCGTCGTCGAACGAGGTGAGCACGATGGGGCTGGCGGTGGGGACCGACTCGTGGAGCTGGGAGATGATGTCGATTCCGGTGCCGTCCGGGAGCTGCAGGTCCACGAGGACCACCTCCGGGCGGACGAGCTCGGCGCGCCGCACCGCCTCCGCCACGGATCCGGCCTCCGCCACCACCACGAGCCCATCCGCGCGGTCCACGATCTCGGCGATCCCCCGCCGCACGATCTCGTGGTCATCGACGATCATCACGCGGATCTCACGCGTCTTGTTCTCTGTCACCGTTCCAACCTAGTTCATTGTGGGGAAGAGCCGGTCACGGGCCTGACACGAGGGACAGACGTACGTGGCTCGTCCACCGACCACCAGTTTCTCGATGAGTGTCCCACATCTGCGGCAGGGGGCGCCGCGCCTGCCGTACGCGGCGAGCTCGCGGGCGAAGTACCCGGACTCGCCGTCCGTGTCCACGTAGAGCGAGTCGAAGCTGGTGCCGCCCACCCGCACCGCGGCCCGCATCACCTCGGCGGACTGGCGCACGATGTCCCACAGCACGTCCTCGGGAAGCGCGCCCGAGGGGATCTCCGGATGCACGGAGACGGACCACAGGGCCTCGTCCGCATAGATGTTCCCGATCCCGGAGACGTACCGCTGGTCCAGCAGCACCCGCTTGATCGCGGAGCTGGTGGCCCCCATCCGCTCGGCGGCCGCCGCCACGTCCAGGTGGGGATCGAGCGGATCCCGGGCGATGTGGGCCACCGACTCGGGCACGTGCGGCAGCTCGGTCCCCTCCCCGCCCGGCTGGCCGTCCACCGTGGCGTGCAGCGGGGAGGTGCGGATGTACCCAAAGGTGCGTTGGTCCACGAAGGCGAGGGCGGCGCCGTCGTCGAGAAGAAGGGTGGCGGCGGCGTGGCGGAGGGGCGCGGCGGGGGGCGAGCTGCGGTGGAGGAGCTGGCCGGACATGCCGAGGTGGATCACGAGCGCGTCGGGCGAGCCCTCGAGCACCAGCCAGAGGAACTTGCCGCGCCGGGCCACCTCGATGACCTCGCGGCCCGCGAGCGCCCCGAACGCGTCCGGTTCCGAGTGGCGCACGGCCCGCGCCGAGTGGATGAGCAGGTCGGTGAGGACCCGGCCGCGCAGGCGCCTCTGAACGCCCAGCCGGATGGTCTCGACCTCGGGCAGCTCCGGCATCTACAGGCCGTCGGTGGCGAAGGCGGCGGTGACGAGGTCGTAGGCGGCCTCGGCGGCGCCGTGTTCGGCCACCTTCTTGGACGAACCCACTCCGGTTCCCACGAACTCCCCCACCGTGGCGGTGGCGGTGAACGTGCGATCGTGGTCCGGGCCGGAGCTCTGAACCGCATACACCGGCGCAGGTAGGGAGTGCAGCGTGGCGATCTCCTGGAGCGTGGTCTTCCAGTCCAGGGACGCGCCGAGCCGGCGCGCGTCCGCGAGCAGGGGGGCACAGAGGCGCTCCACGATGCCGCGGGCCACCTCGAGCCCGTGGCTCAGGTAGATCGCGCCGATGATCGCCTCGAGCGTGTCGGAGAGGATGGAGTCCTTCTCCGCGCCGCGCGTGACCACCTCGCCGCGCCCGAGCAGGATGTGCCCGCCCAGCCCGAGCTCGCGCGCGATCGAGGCCAGCGCCCGCTGGGAGACGGTGGCGGCGCGCATCTTGGCGAGGTCACCCTCGGGCACGTCCGGGTGGCGGCGGAAGAGGTACTCGGTCACCACCAGGCCGAGCACGGAGTCCCCCAGGAACTCGAGGCGCTCGTTGGTGGGGATGCCGCCGGCCTCGTGGGCGTAGGAGCGGTGGGTGAGGGCGAGCTCGAGCAGGCCCTCGTCCAGTTCGACGGCGAGGCGGCGCACCAGGGCCCGCCGGTCACCGATCGCCGCCCCGGCCTGCGGGCGGGGCACGCTCACTGGCCGGACTCCTCGTCCTCGCCCTCCACGTCCACCTCTGCCAGCAGTCCCGCGAGCGCGGCGAAGCGGGGATCGATCACCTCGTGTCCGTGGCCCTCCTCCGCGTCCTCCATGCGGATGCCGCACTCGGGGCAGAGCCCGGGGCAGTCCGCCCGGCACAGCGGCTGGAAGGGCAGCTCTGTGACCACGGTGTCCCGCACCATGGGTTCGAGGTCGAGGGTCTCACCGTCCGTGGTGAGCATCTCCGCGGCCTCCTCGTCCCCGTCCTCCTCGGCGCGGGCGAGCGATTCGGGGAAGAGGTAGAGCTCGGCCACCGTCATGTCCAGCTCCTCGCGGATGGGATCGAGGCAGCGCACGCACTGGCCCTCGAGTTCGCCCGTGACGGAGCCGGAGACGTACACGCCGTCGCTGGCGGACTCCACGCGCAGGTCCAGGTGCAGCGGTGAGCCCTCGGGCACGCCGATCACCTCTGTGCCCATGTCTGCGGGCGCGGGCAGGTCGAGGACCATGTCCTTGCCGGCGCCCGCGCGCCGCGCGAGTTCGTGGATCGAGATGGTGTACTCCGGGGCGCTCACGCGTCCTCCTCCGTGGTGAGCCGGGCCTGGATGACGGTCCGGCCGGCCTTGACCTGCTTGGCGATCTGCCCGAGTTCGATCTCGAGTTGGGCGAGCTGGCGGTCCGCGTAGTCGTTCGCCTCATCGGCGAGCCGCACCCGCTCCGCCTCCGCCTCCGCAACGATCTGTGCGGCCCGCGCCCTCGCGGCCTCCACGAGGGCCTCGCGCTCCACGAGCTGCTTGGCGTGGCTCTCCGCCTCGCGCCTGAGCTGGGCGGCCCGATCGTTCGCGCGCTGCACCACCTGCTGGGCGCCCGCCACGATCTCGTCCGCCTCCTGGATCTGGGCGGGCAGCACCTCGCGCGCCGCGTCCAGCAGGGCGAGCGCCTCCGCCTTGTTCACGAGCACCGAGGCGCTCATGGGCATGGGCCGCGCGCCCGCGATCAGGCTGCGCACCTCGTCCAGGATCTCCAGTAGGGACTCGCCCTTGGTGGGGTTCACGCCCACGTCTCGCCACCTCCGAACGCCGCTGCGAGTGCGTCGCGGACCACGTCCGTGACCAGCCCGGTCACGTCCGCGCCGTACTCGGCCATCTCCTTCACAAAGCTCGAGGCCACGTGGTTGAGCCCCTGGTCCCCCATCACGAACAACGTCTCCACGCCGGACATGTGCCGGTTCAGCAGCGCCATCGCCCGCTCCGATTCGAAATCGGCCGAGGAGCGCAGCCCCTTCACGATCGAGGTGGCCCCCACCTGCGCCACGTAGGAGGCCAGCAGGCCCTCCACGGCCTCCACGCGCACGCGCTCGAGCCCGGCCTCCCGCACGGACCGCTGCGCGAGGTCCACCCTCTCCTCAACGGAGAACAGGTAGCGCTTGGCGGGGTTGTGGGCCACGGCGATCACCACCGAGTCCGCCACGCTCAGCGCCCTGCGCACCACGTCCAGGTGTCCGAGTGTGATCGGGTCGTACGAGCCCGGGCACACCGCCAGCGTCGTCATGCCCCCAGAGTAGTCGGACCTCCCTGCAGCGGCGCTCACTCGCCGCCGCCTGCCGCCCGGGCGATCCAGATGACCGTGTCCCCGTACTTCTTCTCGCTGACCTCGGCCAGTCCGTCCGGGAACGTGGGGCGCGGGGACCGTACCGATCGCTCGACGACGACGAGCGCGCCTTCCGCCAGCCAGTCACCCTCCGCGAGGCTCGCCAGGTCTGCGTCAACGGCCAGCTCGTAGGGCGGGTCGATGAAGACGAGCGAGAACGGCGCGTGGGCCACCTGCGCGATCCCGGCGGCCAGGAAGGTGGCCACCTTGGCGGCGGCCACCTGGGGGCGCAGCCCCAGCGCCTTCGCGTTCGTGCGGATGACCTGGACGGCGGGCTTGCCCGCCTCCACCGCGGTCAGGGACTCGGCACCCCGGGAGAGGGCCTCGAACCCGAGCGCGCCGGATCCGGCGTACAGATCGAGCACGGAGGCGCCGCGGATCGCGTCCCGGGAGTCGAGTGCGGAGAAGACGGCCTCGCGCACCCGGTCCGAGGTGGGACGGGTGCCGTTCTTCGGGACGGAGAGGGTGCGGCCACGCAGGCTCCCGGCGATGATTCGGCTCACCGCTCCATTCTCGCAGGTGGCGGGCCGGGGTCAGGTCCGCTCGAGGAACTCGCCCATGCGGGTGGTCTCGATCCGGTCCAGTTCGGCGCGCAGTCCCGGCATCCCCTCGAGGTCCGGATCCTCTTCCAGGAGCGCGCTGGCATCCCGGTGCGCCTGCTCGATGATGTCCCGGTCCCGCAGGACCCTCAGGCTCACGAGCGAGGAGGTGATGCCGGACTGGGCGGCCCCGAGCACGTCCCCCTCCCGGCGCAGGTCCAGATCGTGCTCGGCGAGCCGGAAGCCGTCGCGCGTGGCGGCGAAGGCGGCCAGCCGCTCCGCGGTGGGGCCCTCGCCCCCCACGTGGGTGGAGACCGCGAAGCACACGCCCGGCCGCTCCCCGCGTCCGATCCGGCCGCGGAGCTGGTGGAGCTGGGAGACCCCGAAGCGGTCGGCATCCAGGATCACCATCACGGTGGCCTCGGGCACGTCCACGCCCACCTCCACCACGGTGGTGGCAACGATCATGGGGGTGGCCCCGGAGGCGAACTCGGTCATCACCCGCTCCTTGGCCTCCGCGCTCATGCGCCCGTGGAGCATGCCGATCCCGATCTCGGGGGCCTCCGCGGTGGCCGCGAACTCGGGGCGGGCGCGGAGCTGGTCCACCACATCGAGCACCGCGGACAGGGGCCGCTTCTCGGTCAGTGGGCGGCCCTGGGCGTCCAGCAGCGCCTCGTCCGGCTCGCCGTCGTCCTCGGTGCCGTCATCGTGGGCGTCGATCCGGGGGCACACCACGTAGACCCGGCCGCCGCCGCGCACCTCCTCCGCGCAGCGCGCCCACATCCGCTCCACCCACGCCTCGTTCTCCCAGTCGATGAGGAACGTGGCCACCTCCGCACGGCCCGCCGGGACCTCGCCCAGGGTGGAGCGCTCGAGATCGCCGAACACTGTCATCGCGATGGTGCGCGGGATGGGGGTGGCGGTCATGACGAGCGAGTGGGCCACCCGCGTCCCCTGCTCGCGGAGCTTGTCCCGCTGTTCCACCCCGAACCGGTGCTGCTCGTCCACCACCACGAGTCCGAGGTCGAGGAACTGGACGTTCTCGGAGAGCAGGGCGTGGGTGCCGATCACGATTCCCGCGTCCCCCGAGGCCGCAGCGGCCAGGGCCAGCCTGCGCTGCGTCGTCGGGAGGGAGGCGGTGAGGAGGGCCACCTGGGTGGACTCGGCGGCCGCCACCAGGGTGCCCCCGAGCGCGAGGTCACCGAGCATGCGGGAGATCGAGCGGTGGTGCTGGGCGGCGAGCACCTCGGTGGGGGCGAGCAGGGCGGCCTGCCCGCCGGAGTCCACCACCTGGAGCATGGCGCGCAGTGCCACCACGGTCTTTCCGCTGCCCACCTCGCCCTGGAGGAGCCGGAGCATCGGGACCTCTCCCGCGAGATCGTGCGAGAGCTCCTCCCCCACGGCCTGCTGCCCCCGGGTGAGGGCGAACGGGAGGGCGGAGTCGAAGGCGGCGAGCAGGCCGTCCGGCCGCCCGGGGCGGGGGGTGGCCCGCAGAGCGAGGTTCGCGCGGCGGCGCCGGACCAGGAGGGCCTGGAGGACGAAGGCCTCCTGGAACGTGGCGGTGCGCCGCCCCCACTCGGCCTCGTCCAACGACTCGGGCACGTGGAGCGCGCGGATCGCCTCGAACGCGGGCAGGTAGCCGCCCGGCCCGCGCACGGTGGCGGGGAGGAGCTCCGGGACGTCCTCGGGGGTGAGGAGGGCGAGCACGGTCTGGACGGCGGTCGCGATCTTCCAGGTGGGCAGTTTGGAGGTGGCCGGGTACATGGGGATCGGCTTGGAGCGGCGCTCGATCGTGGAGTCCAGCTCGTCCGGATCATCCACCATCTCGTAGTCCGGGTGGGTGAGCTGGACCTTGCCGCGGTAGTGGCCCACCTTGCCGGAGAAGATCCCGAGCTCGCCGATCCGCAGCTTGCGCAGGTGGCCCTGCAGGTGCCCCTCCCCGCGGCCGAAGAAGGTGAGCAACATGTCCACGGCGCCGTCCGTCACGGTGGCGGTGAGGATCGCGCCCCTCTTGCTCTGCATCCGCCGCAGGCTCACATCGTCCACGCGGCCCAGGAAGCTCACGTCCTGCCCGTCCGGGTAGTCCCCCAGCGGCTGGAGCTCGCCCCGCTCCATGTAGCGCCGGGGGGCGTGGCGCAGGAGGTCCCCCACCGTCACGATCCCGAGGGGCGCGAACGGCTTCGCGGTCTTCGGCCCCAGCACGCGATCGAGCGGCTGCTGGAGGAGCGGGAGGGAGTCCGGGGACACGGGGGTGGTCACTGCGCCATCGCCTCCAGCGCCGGGGAGGTCTGGCCGCCGTCGATCACGTAGGCCTCGAGCTCCGGGTGGCGGGCCCGCACCAGCGTCACGAGCCGCTGGGCGGCGGCGTGGGCCCCGGGCTGGCTCCCGGCCAGCACGGTGAGGAGGTCCGTCTCCCCGACGGCGAGCGCCTCGGCCGCGGCAAGGAGGTCTCCGGGCGCGGTGCCGCCAGCGGAATGGCGGGCCGAGGCGGCGGAAGCGGCAACAAGGCGAGCCGTGGCCGCGAGCCCGAGCTCCTCGGCACGCTGCGTGAGCAGGGTGGCCGCATCGTAGACGGCCAGGTTGGTGGCCGTGGCGGCAACGGCCACCTCCACGTCCTCGGCGAGCACCGCCTCGTCTGCCGCGGCGGCACCTGCGGCGTGGGCGGACTGCGGCGAGCACGGGAGGACCACCACGTCCCGCGAGCCGGTGTCCACGATCGCCCGGGCGATCGTGCGCGGACCGGCGCCGAGCACGGCCACGGCGCCCGCCTCCGCGAGCGGTTCGAGCAGGCCGGGGGCGGTGGTGGTGGCCACCACGCCGATCGTGCGGCGTGGGGAATCGAGGCGGCGGACCACCACCTGGCTCATGCGCGAGCGGGAGAGCGCCTCCTCCGGGTGGGGCAGGTGCACGTGCACGTGCCAGAGGTCTCCGGCCCCGCGAACCACCACCACGGCCTCCCCCACGGTGGTGAGGTGGCGGCGCAGGGAGTGGGCCTCCCGCGGATCGGCGTGCAGGAGGTACATGACCTCGTAGCCGGCGATCTCCTCCTCTACGGGCGCCTCCCCCGGATCGGGGAACCACTCCTCGTGCGGGGTGGTGGGCACCCCCAGTTCGCGGGCGAGCGACTCCACCAGGAGCACCAGGCACACCGCCCCGGCGTCCACCTTGCCCGTGCCCCGGAGCGCGGGGAGCTGGTCCGTGGTGGCCTGGGTGGCGGCGTAGGCCGCGGCGAGCGCGGCCGCCACCACCTGCCGGACCCCCGCTCCGGCGGGGAGGTGCACCGTGGCGGCGGCGATCTCCCGGGCCACGGTGATGATGGTGCCCTCCACGGGCTCCGCCACGGCGGAGTTGGCGGCGGAGGCCAGCGCATCGAACGCCCGGATCAGATCGTCCGCCCCCGCCTCCGTGAGCCCCCTAAACGTCTGGGCGATCGACTGGAGCGACTGGGCGAGGATCACCCCCGAGTTGCCGCGCGCCCCCCACAGGGCGCCCTCCGCCACCGCGCCGGCGAGATCCCCGAGGCTCGCGTCATCGGGCAGCTCCTGGGCGGCGCGGGCACCGGCCGCCAGGGTCCGCACCACGTTCGATCCCGTGTCCGCATCCGGCACCGGGAACAGGTTGAGGGCATCGAGGGACGCGCGGGCAGCCGCCAGTTCCGCCAGTGCGGCCAGGAACCAGCGGCGTGCGAGGGGGGCGTCCAGGTGCTCGATCATCCTGGCGTTGAGGGTATCCTCAATTGCGCCCCGGGTGCGGGCCTCCACAGGCAGATGGTGGCGGGAATCGCCCAGGAACGCCGCCGCGTGTGCGCAATCGCACGTCGGCAGTGGGCTCGCAGTGTTTGAGAGCGCCGCCGCGCGGGGGGTATCATCGTGAAGTTGATCCTGCGCGCATGAGCGCGCTCCACAATCCAATTTCAGGAGTTTTTCAATGGCTGCCGTGTGCGATGTCTGCGGGAAGCGTCCCTGGTTCGGCAAGAGCGTCTCGCACTCCCACGTGCGTACCTCCCGCCGCTGGGACCCGAACATCCAGCGCGTGCGCGCGCTCGTGAACGGCGCCCCCAAGCGCCTGAACGTGTGCACCACCTGCCTCAAGTCCGGCAAGGTGACGCGCAACGTCTGAGCGCTCCCGCTCTGGAGGAGGCCGCCCACCGGGCGGCCTTCGCTGTTTCTCCCTCCGGAGAATTACGGGCGTTTCGGAGCCTCGTGGGATGCGAGTGTGCCCCGAATCTGCCCACACTGGGGGATGCGTAGATTCACTGTAGCCACAGCAGCCACCGCGGCCCTCCTCCTCTCCGCGTGCGGAGGAGCCACCGATCCCGCGGACCCGACGCCCGCCCCCACCACAGAGGTGGCACCCACTCCCACGCCCACGCTTGAACCGGCTCCCACCACCGAGCCCGCGGCACCCACGGAGGAGCCCACCGTCGAGCCCACCGTGGA
>JAUNRP010000012.1:9311-17810 GCA_030544165.1 bacterium | reverse complement strand
ATATCACGCGGGCATCTGTGAGGAATTCCGAGCATCTTCCGAGGGGCGGCGGGTGGAGAGGAAAGAATCACGCCCCGGTCCGGGCCCAGGCCTCTCCGCGCATCCGCCACCACAGCGTGATCCCGCGGGCCACCAACCACACCCCGTAGGCAGCCCAGAGCCACGGCAGGCCCGCCCCACTTCCCCGCACCGCCAGCGCGAATGGCACGTACACGACGGTGGAGACGATCCCGGCGAGGGCCAGGTAGCGGGCGTCGCCGGCTCCGATGAGGACGCCGTCGTACATGTAGGTGATCGCCCCCACCGGCAGCAGCACGGCGAGCACGGGGAGGGTGAGGCGGAGGACCGAGTGGACGGCGCCGTCGTCGGAGAAGGCGGAGGGGAGGACCGGGGAGGCGAGGACGAGGGCCAACCCGAGTACCGCCCCGAAGCCCACGCCCCACACCAGCACGCGGCGGAGGATGCCGCGGGAGGAGGCCACGTCCCCGCCGCCGAGGGAGAGGCCCACCAGCGCCTGGGCGGCGATGGCGAGGGCGTCCATCGCGAAGACGGCCACCATCCACAGTGAGTTGGCGGCCTGGTGGGCGGCGAGGGAGGCCTCGCCGAGCCCGGCGGCGGCGTAGGTGGTGACCACGAGCGCGGCGTGCAGGGCGGCCGAGCGCAGCACGAGCCAACCGCCGAGCCGCGCCTGGGAGAGGACCCCGGCGGGGGCGAAGCGGAGCCGGACGCCCTCGCGCCCCCCGCCGCGCAGGACCACGGCCGTGAGGATCGCGGCGCCGATCCACTGGGAGATGGCGGTGCCGAGCGCGGCTCCCCCGATCCCGAGCGAGAGGCCGAACACGAAGAGGATGTTCAGCGCCACGTTCAGTGTGGCGATCCCGATCACCACGTACAGGGGCGTGCGGGTGTCCTGGAGGCCGCGCAGCACGCCGGTGGAGGCGAGGATCACGAGCTGCGCCGGCACCCCGGCGGCCACGATCCTCAGGTAGGTGGTGGCGTGCGCGGTGGCGGCCTCGGTGGCGCCGTACAGGGAGAGGACCGGGCCGGCGAGGGCGGCGAGGCCGAGCGCGAGCGCCACGCCCACCACGGCGCCGAGCACCATGCCGTCCATGCCGCCCTGGATCGCCCCGGCCCGATCCCCGGCCCCGAGGCGGCGCGAGACGGTGGCCGTGGTGCCGTAGGCCAGGAAGATGCACAGGCCCACCACCACGCCGAGCACGGAGGAGGCGATCGTGAGGCCCGCGAGTTCGGCCACGCCCAGCATGCCCACGATCACCGTGTCCGCCACCACCAGCAGCGGCTCGGCCACGAGGGTGGCGAGCGCCGGGATGGCGAGGGCGAGGATGCGCCGGTCGAGCGGGTTCACGCCGTCATCCTAGGAAGAACCGCCGGGAATGAAGGTGCGTGTCCGGGGGCTGATGTGCACAATTGCACCCATGTCACTCTCCCCCGGCAATCCCCTTGCCCAGCCCTCCACGCTCCCCTTCCAACTCCCGGACTTCGCGGCGCTGACGCCCGAGTTCGCGCGCGAGGCCCTCGAGGCCGGGATCGCCGCCGAGGAGTCGGAGTGGGAGGAGATCGCCACCAGTGAGGAGCAGGCGAGCGTGGAGAACACGCTCGTGGCCCTCGAGCGCGCCGGCGAACTCCTGGACCGCTCTGCCATGACCGCGTTCACCATGGCCTCCTCCGTGGGCGGGGATGCGTGGGACGCGATCGAGGCGGAATTCATGCCGAAGATGGCGGCGCACTCGGACAAGCTCTGGCTGGACGAGCGCCTCTACGCCCGCCTCACCTCGCTCGAGCGCGCCCGCGGGCTCCTGAACCTCGATCCCGAGACCGACTGGCTGCTCTCCGAGTACCTCCGCCAGTTCCGGGAGAACGGCATCCAGCTCGGCGGGGAGGACCGGGAGCGCCTGAAGGAGCTCAACGCCGAGATCGCCACCGCGGAGACCGAGTTCTCCCAGCGCGCCACCAAGGCGATCGAGAACGCCGCCGTCTCCCTTTCCGGAGACGAGCTCGCCGGCCTCGACGAGGACGCCCGCGCCGCACTCGCCTCCTCCGCGAGGGAGCGCGAGCAGGACGGCCACCTCCTCACCTTCCTCTCCCCCAGCCAGCAGCCCGCCCTCGCGCGGCTGACCAGCCCGGCCGCCCGTCGTCGGGTCCTCGAGTCCTCCCTGGCGCGGGGATGGGGCGACGACGGCGCCACCGACACCCGGGAGGTCATCCTGCGCCTGGCCCGCCTCCGCGCGGAGCGGGCCAAGCTGCTCGGGCACCCGGACCACGCCACCGTGATCGCGGCCGAGGGAACGGCGAAGTCCTCCGCGGCCGTGGCCGAGCGCCTGGCCCAACTGGCCCCGGCGGCGGCGCGGAACGCGGCGCGGGAGGCCGAGGAACTCGCGGCGCTGAAAGCCGAGACGGACGGCGGCGAGTTCGAGCCGGCCGACTGGGTGTTCTACGAGGAGAAGCTGCGGGCCAAGAAGTTCGCGATCGATGACGATGTGCTGAAGCCCTACCTCGAACTGGGCGCCGTGATCGAGGATGGGGTGTTCTTCGCGGCCAACCGGCTCTACGGGCTCACGTTCACCGAGCGGGAGGACCTGGCCGGCTACGCGCCCGAGGTGCGCGTGTGGGAGGTGCGCGAGGAGGACGGAACCCCGCTCGGGCTGTTCCTCGGCGACTTCTACGCCCGCAAGGGCAAGCGCGGCGGGGCGTGGATGCACAACCTGGTGGAGCAGTCCTCACTGCTGGGGACCGGGCCGGTGATCATGAACAACCTCAACGTCACCAAGCCCGCGGAGGGCGAGCCCACCCTGCTGACGTGGGACGAGGTGCGCACCTGCTTCCACGAGTTCGGGCACGCCCTGCACGGGCTGCTCTCCGATGCGCGCTACCCGAGCCTCGAGGGCACCAACGTGCCGCGGGACTTCGTGGAGTTCCCGAGCCAGGTCAACGAGATGTGGATGGTCAACCGCGAGGTGGTGGAGAACTACGCCCGCCACCACGAGACGGGCGAGCCGCTGCCCGCCGAGCTGGTGGACCGGCTGGTGGACATGGGCACGTTCGGGCAGGGCTTCGCCACCTCCGAGTACCTGGCCGCCGCCCTGCTGGACCAGGCGTGGCACCGCCTGGCCCCGGAAGACGTGCCGTCCGGGGTGGAGGAGGTGGAGGCGTTCGAGGCCCGTGCGCTGGGTGAGGTGGGGCTGGACAACCCGCTGGTGCCGCCGCGCTACCGCTCCGCCTACTTCAGCCACGCGTTCGGCGGTGGGTACGACGCCAACTACTACTCCTACATCTGGTCCGAGGTCATGGACGCGGACACGGTGGACTGGTTCAAGAACGAGGGCGCCATGACCCGGGAGGACGGGAGCTCGGACGGAGGGCTGAACCGCGAGGCGGGCGAGCACTTCCGCCGCACGCTGCTGGGCCGCGGCAACACCCGCGATCCGCTCGAGTCCTACCGCGAGTTCCGCGGCCGGGATCCGGAAATCGCGCCGCTGCTGGCCCGCCGCGGGCTCAACTAGGGGGCGGCACGGGCTTCGCCGTTGCTCCGGCGAGGCCCGCGATCGCGAGGAGGCCGATTGCCATGGCCACGCTGCCCGGCCAGCCTCCGAGGTCCCACGCGAAGCCGAGCACGATCCCGCCCACGGAGGAGCCGAGGTAGTAGGAGAGCGAGTACAGCGCGGAGGACTTGGACGGCGCCGGTGAGAAGCGGGCGGCGGCGGCGTTGGCGATCGCGTGCATGGCGAAGAATCCGGCGGCCAGGATGAGGAGGCCGAGCACGATCGCCACGATGCTCTCCAAGAGGGTCACGAGGATCCCGGCGGCCGCCACGGCGGTTGCGGGCACCATCACCCTGGCCATGCCGAGGCGCTGGACCCACCTCCCGGCCATCGCCGAGGTCATGGTGCCGGAGAGGTACGTGATGAAGATGAGGCCGGTGAATCCGGGGCCCAGCAGGAAGGGGGCGCCCGCCACCCGGTAGGTGGTCACGTTGTAGATCCCCACGAACGTGGCCATCCCGAAGCCGCCCGCCATGAACATCCGCAGGCGGAACCAGCGGTTGGGATCAGGGCCGCTCGCCGCAGCCCGCACGATCCGGCGCGCATGAGAATGGGTCTTGGGCAGCAGGATGTGGGCGAGGATCCCGGTGGCGAAGGCGAGGAGCGTGGTGATCATGATGGAGCCGCGCCAGTCGAGCAGCTCGGCGAACATGCCCGAGGAGAGCCGGCCGAGCACGCCGCCGAGGGTGTTCCCGGAGATGTAGAGCCCGCCAATGCGGCCGAACGCCAACGGGGCCGCCTCGTCCACCACCCACGCCATGGCGGAGACCATGATGAACGCGAGGCCCACGCCCATCAGGCCCCGGGCCAGCACCAGCAGCTCCCACCCCGGGGCCAATGCGGAGCCCACGCCGCTCGCCGCCGCGATGATCAGCCCGATCTGCATGGAGCGGGACCGGCCGATCCGGGAGGAGACCTGCCCCAGCGGGATCACCGCCAACGCGATCCCGAGCGTGGTGGCGGAGAGCAGCAGGGCGCTCTCGGTGGCGTTGCGGCCGAAGTCGTCACCGATGGTGACCAGCAGCGGCTGGACGGTGTACATGAGGCCGAACGTGGAGACGCCGATCAGGAACAACGCCGCCAGGGTCCGCCGGTACTGGGGGTGACCCGGCTCCAGGTTCAGTCCCGGCACAGCCCGCTCCTACTCGCCCTCGGCCGGCGCCTCGAACTGGGACCGGTAGAGCCGAGCATAGGCGCCGCCCTGGGAGAGCAGTTCGGCGTGGGTGCCCTTCTCCACCACGTCACCGTTCTCCATGACCACGATCAGGTCCGCGTCACGGATGGTGGAGAGGCGGTGGGCGATGATGAACGCCGTGCGCCCCTTGCGCAGCTCCGCCATGGCCTGCTGGACCAGCACCTCGGTGCGGGTGTCCACCGAGGAGGTGGCCTCGTCCAGTACCAGGATCTGCGGATCGGCCAAAAAAGCACGGGCGATCGTGAGGAGCTGCTTCTCCCCCGCGGAGAGGGACTCGTCCGTGACGATGGTGGAGTAGCCCTCCGGCAGCGTGCGCACGTGGTGGTCCAGGTTGGTGGCCCGGGCGGCCGCCTCGATCTCCTCCTGGCTGGCGTCCGGCTTGGCGAACGCAATGTTGGCCGCGATCGTGTCCTCCATCAGCCACGTGTCCTGGAGGACCATGCCCATCCGGGAGCGGAGCTCGTCCCGCGGGACCGTGGAGGTGTCCACCCCGTCCACCAGGATGCGCCCGGAGTCCACCTCGTTGAACCGCATGAGCAGGTTCACGAGCGTGGTCTTCCCCGCGCCGGTGTGGCCCACGATCGCCACGGTCTGGCCGGGGGCGGCGTGGAGGGAGAGGTTGGTGATCACCGGGATGCCGGGGATGTAGGAGAAGTCCACGTTCTCGAAGCGGACATCGCCCACCTCGGCCGGCAGCTCGCCGGAGGTCACGTCCTGGCTCTCCTCCTCGGCGTCCAGCAGCTCGAACACCCGCTCCGCGGAGGCGCCGCCGGACTGGACCAGGTTGGCCATCGAGGCGAGCTGGGTGAGGGGCTGGTTGAACTGGCGCGAGTACTGGATGAAGGCCTGCACGGATCCCAGCGAGATCTGGCCGGAGAGGATCCGCAGGCCACCCACCACGGCGATCGCCACGTAGGAGATGTTGGAGAGCACCATCATCGAGGGCATCATCAGGCCGGAGAGGAACTGCGCCCGGAAGGACGCGTCATACAGTTCCTCGTTCTCCCGCCCGAACTCCTCGCGGAAGTGACCCTGGGCGCCGAACGCCGTCACCACATCGTGCCCCGTGAACGATTCCTCCACGATCCCCGTGGCGGTGCCCGTGGACTTCCACTGGCGCACGAACTGGGGCTGGGAGCGCTTCATGATGGTGGTGGTCACCACGGCCGCCAGCGGCACGATGATGAGCGCGATGATCGAGAGCGTGGGCGAGATCCACACCATCATCGCCAGCACGCCCACCACGGTGAGGATGGAGGTGACCACCTGGGACAGGGTCTGCTGGAGCACCTGGGTGACGTTGTCGATGTCGTTGGTCAGGCGCGAGAGGGTGTCGCCGCGCGAGCCCCCCTCCAGCACGTTCAGCGGGACCCGGTCCACCTTGGCCTGGACCGTCTCCCTCAGCTCGAATCCGACGCGCTGGATCACGCGGGTGAGGATCCGGGCGGCGATCAGGTTGGCGAGCGCCGCGAGGAAGAAGATCCCCAGCACGATGAGGGCCACCCGTCCGAGGGCCTCGAAATCTATCCCCTGCCCGGGAACGAAGTCCATCGAGCCGAGCATGTCCGCGATGTCGTCCTGCCCGGAGGCGCGCATGGCCTCCACGGCCTCATCGCGGGTGGTTCCCTCCGGGAAGTTGTCCCCCACCATCTTTCCGGCCACGCCCTGGAAGATGATGTCGGTGGCGTTCCCGAGCAGCTTGGGGCCGAGCACGTTGAAGAGCACGCCGAGCGCGGAGAGGATCACCACCACCACGATCTTGGCGCGCTGGGGCCGCAGGTGGGAGAGCAGGCGGCGCACCGTGGCGCGCAGGTTCTTCACACGTGCCGTGGGGTCGAATCCGGCTCCGGGGCCGTGACCCGGTCCGCGGCGAGGTCCGGCGCTCATGCCGCCTCCTCTGCCGAGAGCTGGGAGAGGACGATCTCGCGGTAGGTCTCCGAGGACTCCATGAGTTCCTCGTGGGTGCCCCGCCCCACCACCTCCCCGGCCTCGAGGACCACGATCTGGTCCGCCTTGCGGATGGTGGCCACGCGCTGCGCGATGATCAGCACCGAGCGGCCCGCCAGGAACTCCGGGAGGGCCGCGCGCAGCCGAGCGTCGGTGGCGTAGTCGAGCGCGGAGAAGGAATCGTCGAACACGGTGAGCGGTGACTTCCGCACCAGCGCCCGCGCTATCGCGAGCCGCTGGCGCTGGCCACCGGAGAAGTTCTTCCCGCCCTGCTCCACGGGAGCCTCGAGCCCCTCCTCGAGATTCCGTACGAACTCGGCCTGGGCGGCATCGAGCGCCTCCCACATCTCCTCCTCCGTGGCATCCCGCTTGGCGAGGCGCAGGTTGGAGGCGATCGTCCCGGAGAACAGGAACGCCCTCTGCGGCACCATCGCGATCCGGCTGCGCACGTCCTCGAGCGCGGCCTCGGCAATATCCACCCCACCGAACCGCACCACCCCGGAGTCCACGTCGAGCACCCGCGGGAGCAGGTTGATCAGGGTGGTCTTTCCAGACCCGGTGGAGCCGATGATCGCGGTGGTCGAGCCAGCAGGGACCTCAAATGAGACGCCCTTCAGCACGTCCGCCTCAGCCCCCGGGAAACGCACGGTGACGTCCTCGAACGCAAGGGGCTGCACGCCGTCGGGAAGGGGGACCGCGCTCCCAGCGGGAGGTGAGCTGATGGACGGGGTGGTCTCGAGGACCTCGTGCACGCGCTTGGAGCTGACCTCCGCGCGCGGGACGATCATGAACATCATCACCGTCATCATCACGCTCATGAAGATCTGCATGAGGTAGTTGAGGAAGGCGATCAGCGAGCCCACCTGCATGCCGCCGGAGTCGATCCGGATGCCGCCGAACCAGATGACGCCCACCTGGGCGGCCATCACGATGAACATGACCGCTGGGAACAGCATCGCCATCCACATGCCCACGCGGGTGGCCACGTCCCGCAGTTCGTCGTTCGCGGTGAAGAAGCGGGCGCGCTCGGAGTCCTGCCGCACGAACGCCCGGATCACGCGGGCGCCGGTGAGCTGCTCACGCATGACGGTGTTGATGCCGTCGATCCGCTCCTGCTGGGTGGCGAACAGCGGCGCCATCCGCACCATCGCCACGGTCATGACGGTGGCGAGCACCGGGATGATCGCCACGAGTAGCCAGGAGAGCACCGCGTCCTGGCGCAGCGCCATGATCACCCCGCCGATCATCATCGAGGGCGCCTGGATCATGATAATGAAGGTCATGAGCAGGGTGGTCTGGATCTGCTGCACATCGTTGGTGGCCCGCGTGATCAGCGAGGGCGGGGTGAAGCGCGAGATCTCGAAGCCGCCGAAGTCCTGGACCCGGTTCACCAGGTCCCGGCGGATGTCCCGCCCCACCCTCATGGCCGTCCGGGCGCCGAAGTAGGCGATCGCGATCGCGCACACCGCCTGGAGCGCGGTGATGCCGAGCATGAGCCCGCCGGTCCCCCAGATGTAGCCGATGTCCCCGGCCACCACGCCGTAGTCGATGATGTCCGCGTTCAGCGTGGGCAGGAGCAGCGCGGCCCCGGCCTGGACGATCTGCAGGACCACCACGAGCGCGAGGGCTCCCCAGTACGGCCGCAGGTACCGCAGCGAGAGGCGGATCAGCATGTAACTCCTTGGTGCACGTCGCTGCCCGCCGGGACTCTCCCCCGGGAGGAGGCAGCAGGCTCAAGACTAGACCCGCTCCCCCACGCGAACACGCGCTGGGGCTGTGGTACGTGCCTCACCGCCC
>JAUNRP010000012.1:0-9211 GCA_030544165.1 bacterium | reverse complement strand
CCCGGGTTCCAGACCACGGTGTTCTCGCTACTCTGCTTCTCGATCTGGATGCGGCGTCCGAGGCCGGGATCGAGGATCGTGACGGGCTCGGCCGATTCGTAGACCCGGTCCGTGGCGCCCTCGAACGTGATGGCGCCCTCCTGGGAGGCGTGTTCGTCCGCCACCTTGTCGAAGTAGCGGGCACCGTCCAGACCCTCCACGCTGACGAGGGCCACGTCCGAGACCATGAAGTACGTGTGCAGCGCCTCCTCCACCTGCAGGTTGGAGTCCCCGTGGTTGGTGGTGGTGAGTTCGAGGCCGAGTTCCTCCCCGATGGTGAGCGTGAGCGATGCGGACCACTCGTCCTGCTGCAGGGCGAGCTGGAGTGTCACCGTGCCGTCCGAGTCCGAGGCACCGGTGAGTTCCCACGGGTTCAGCCGGGCCAGGCCGTGCATCGGCTCCTTGTCCCCGCTCGGACCACGGGAGAACCATGGGAGGCACAGCGGGATCCCGCCGCGGATCGGCATGCCCTCCTCGAACCGGGAGGTGGAGGAGAGCCAGAGGACCTGCTCCTGACCGGCGGGGGTCCACTCGGTGAGATGGGCGCCGTGGAGGTACAGGCAGGCACGGGCCCTCGGCGTCTGGACCTCCACCACCGGCATACCGCCCTGACCAGAGCCGATGGTGACGCTGTCTGGAAGGTTCATGTGACGAGGGTAACAATTTTGGGACGCGTGGTCACTGTGGAGGTCGCCTCCCGGACAGCCGTGACCGGTCGGCGGTTCCGTAGGCTGGGGAGGTGGCAGTTGCACTCCTCGACCTCGATGGCACCCTGATCGATTCCGGCCCGGTGATCTTCGCCGCGGCCCGTCACGCACTCACGACGGCGGGGTTGCCAGTTCCAGCGGACCTGCGGCCCTTCGTTGGGCCGCCACTCCCCGTGGGGATGCAGACGGTGCTCGGCGTGCCCAGTGAGCGGGTGCCCGAACTGATCGAGCTCTACCGCGCCCACCAGGAGGCGCACCTGGCGGACACCCCGGTGTACGAGGGCGTGATCGAGATGTGCGAGGCGCTGCGGGCGCGCGGCTGGAGGCTCGCCGTGGCCACTTCCAAGTACGAGGTGGTGGCGCGGAAGACCACGGACGCCCTCGGCATCACCGGCTTGTTCGATGTGATCGCCGGCGGCGACGATGCCTCCGCGGACAAGTCCGTGGTGATCTCCCGGGCGCTCGAGCGGCTCGGCCCCCTCTCCGCCGCGCCCATCATGGTGGGCGACAGGCGCTACGACGTGGCGGGGGCCCACGCGCACGGGATGCAGGTGCTGTTCGCGGCGTGGGGATACGGCAGCCTCGAGGAGGCCGAGGGCGCGGATGGGATCGTGGAGGAACCGGCACACCTCGTGGCGGCACTCGAGGAGCTGCGCGCCTGACAGTGGAGTTCGATCGGCACGGCGGAGCCGGTCAGTCGGGACGGGGATCTCGCTCACGGCCCCTGTTGCCCCCGGGCGCGCGAGGATACAGTGCTGTTGTAGAGATCACACCGGCCCGTCGTGCGCTTCCCTAGGAGGTCTGGACATGTCCCCAACCTCACACTCGACCCGCCCACGTCCCGTTCACCTCGCTCTCGGGATCGGGATCGTGGTGGCGGGTCTGGCAGGAACTCTCGGGCTGGCCAGCCTGAGCACCGCCCAGCCGAATCCCGTGGAGGCCCCCAGTAGCTCGCCGAGTGCGGTAGACGCCGCTTCCGCGCAGGCGGTAGACACCGTTCCCGCGCCAATGGATGCGAGCGATCCGAGCATCGCTCCGCCGGAGACACCCGCAGAACTCTCCGTTCAGGTCACGCCCTGGAATGACGAGGATCGAGATGCCCTGCGAAACTCGATCGAGTCGCTGGGTCTGGCGGTTGATCGTATTGACCTCCTGACGCCCATGCCCGGGTTGATCGCAGCGACGAGCCCGAGCCTGGTGGACGGTGCCCTCGTGGACCCGCGTAGCAACAACACCATCACCTTCACGATCGGCCAGTACGTTGATGAGCTCCCCCGGGACAGTGTTCCGTTGGTCGAGAGGTTTCATGCGATCGAGGTTCCCGGTGCGGGTGAGGCTCTCCACCTCACCACCGAGGAGTACTCTCAGTTCGTTCTGGTCCGGGAGGGTGGAGGGCCGCTCATCGTGGTGACGGTCTCCCCCGGACTTCCCGGTGCGGGGGAAGCTCTCTCCGATGATTCGGTGAAACTGGCTCAGGATCAGCTCCTCTCTCTCCTCCTCTCCGATGGGGAGGCGTGACTCCGCGAGCCCCTGGTTGTTGGCACCGCCGTCGCACGCACCCGGGTGCGGCTGAGGCGTTGACCCTCACCGGAAGTCCCGCGATCTACTCGGGACCTTCAGTGAGAGGTACTCCATCTTGTCCGCCACCAGGTTGGTGACCCCGTCCGCGCGCTCGAGGGTCCCCCGGATCACAAGCGCCGCGGAGGTGCGGGCGAGGCGGCGGTGGCGCTGCCAGATCCCCGGGGAGCACACCACGTTGAGCAGGCCGGTCTCGTCCTCCAGGGAGAGGAACGTGATCCCCGCCGCCGTGTGCGGGCGCTGCCGGTGGGTGACCACTCCCCCCACCCGCAGGCGCTCCCCGTGCTCCCTCCCCGCCAGATCGGCGATCCGGGCCACCCCGGCCTCCTCCAGGGATTCGCGCACGTAGAACGTGGGATAGGCGCTCGTGGTGGTGCCGGTTGCCCAGACGTCCGCCACCGCCTCCTCCTCCCGCGCCATCGCCGGCAGCGGCGGCGGCTCGGCCCCCACCGCCGTGCCCGGGAGCGGCGGCTGGATCCACACCACGTCCCCCACGCGGTGGATGGTGCCGTGCTCCTGATCGAGCGCTCCGGCGCGCCACAGGTTCTCCCGGCGCGTGCCCCAGGCCCGCAGCGCGTTCGCGGTGGCGAGGGACTCGAGTTGGTGGCGATCGAGCGCCACGCGCATCGCAAGGTCCGCCACCGAGGTGAACTCTCCCCCCGCCTCCCGCTCCGCCACGATCCGCTCGGCGGTCTCCTCCCCGATCCCCCGGACCTGGGCGAGCCCGAGGCGCACGGCGAGCCCCGCGTGCGGGCGGACCAGGGCCCGGAGCGAGGGGACCACCTCGGTGCCAACCTGGGACCCGCCGTCGGGAATCACCCCCGGGACGGGTGAGCCGGTGCTGCCAGGCCGGGTCCCGCCGTCGGGGGAATCCTCCGGCCAGCCGCCGAGGGGGCGGTCCTCCACGTGCGGCTGGGCCTGCGAGCGGTTGATCTCGGCGGGGGTTACGCGGATCCCGTGGCGCATGGCATCGGCGATGAGGGTCTGTGGGGAGTAGAAGCCCATGGGTTGAGAGGCGAGGAGGGCGGCGTAGAAGGCCTCGGGGTGGTGGACCTTCAGCCAGGCGCTCGCGTAGACGAGGTAGGCGAAGGAGAACGAGTGGGATTCGGGGAAGCCGAAGTCGGAGAACGCCTGCAGCTTGGCGTAGATGGCCTCCCCGGTCTCGGAATCGATGCCGCGCTCCGCCATGCCCTCCATGAGGCGCCCCTTGAGGGCCTCCATGCGTTCCAGGGACCGCTTGGAGCCCATGGCCTTGCGGAGCTGGTCCGCCTCGGCGGGGCTGAAGCCGGCCACGTCGATGGCGATCTGCATGAGCTGCTCTTGGAAGAGCGGCACCCCCAGGGTCTTGCCGAGGGCGGGCTTGAGCGATTCGTGCAGGTAAGTGACGGCCTCGCGGCCGAGGCGGCGGCGGATGTACGGGTTGACCGAGCCGCCCTGGATGGGGCCGGGGCGGATGAGGGCCACCTCCACCACGATGTCGTAGAACGTGCGCGGCCGTAGGCGCGGGAGGGTGGCCATCTGGGCGCGCGACTCCACCTGGAACACGCCCACCGTGTCTGCGGCGCAGAGCAGATCGTAGACGAGTGGATCGTCCTGGGGGATCTCGTGGAGATCGATGGGGCGGCCCTCGTGGAGGATTCCGCGGGAGGTGAGTTCCGTGAAGGCGAGGCGGAGCGCGGTGAGCATCCCGAGCCCGAGGAGGTCGAACTTCACGAGGCCCGCGTCCGCGCAGTCGTCCTTGTCCCACTGGAGCACGGTGCGGCCGGGCATGGTGGCCCACTCCACGGGGCACACGTCGATCACGGGGCGGTCGCACAGCACCATGCCGCCGGAGTGGATGCCGAGGTGGCGGGGCAGCCGCAGCATGCGGGTGGCGATCTGGTGCACCTGATCGGGGAGGCCCACGTCATCCGGGATCACGCCCCAACGTTCGATCTGCTTGGACCACGCATCCGCCTGCCCCACCCCGTAGCCGAGCGCGCGGGCGGCATCCCGCACTGCGGAGCGCGGGCGGTACTGGATCACGTTCGCCACCTGGGCGGCGTGCTCGCGGGTGTAGCGCTCGTAGACGAACTGGATCACCTCCTCGCGGCGCCCCGACTCGATGTCCACATCGATGTCCGGCGGGCCCGAGCGCCCGGGTGAGAGGAACCGTTCGAACAGCATCTTGTGGCGCACGGCGTCCACCGCCGTGATCCCGAGCGCGAAGCACACCGCCGAGTTGGCGGCGCTCCCCCGCCCCTGGGCGAGGATCCCGCGGGCGCGGCAGAACTCCGTGATCTCGTGGACGATCAGGAAGTAGCCGGGGAAGCCGAGCTCGGTGATGATCGCGAGTTCCTTGTCGATCGTTGCCCACGCGCCCGGGGTCCGCTCCGCCCCGCGCGGGCCGTAGCGGGCGGTGGCGCCGCGCTCGGTGAGTTCGCGCAGCCAGCTCGCCTCCGTGTGGCCGTCCGGCACCGGGAAGGGCGGCAGGTCCGGGGCGATCAGTTGCAGATCGAAGCTCAGGTCCGCCGCGAGGGCCGCCGCGTTCCCCACGGCCTCGGGGTGGCGGTGGTGGAGGCGCAGCAACTGGGCGGCGGAGCGCAGGTGGGCGGGGTGGGCGGGCAGCCAGCCGTCGATCTCCTCCACCGACGCCCGTGCTCGGGTGGCGGCGAGCGCATCCGCGAGCGGCTGGTCTGCAGGCGTGGCGCAGTGCACCCCTCCGGTGGCCACCAGGGGCAGGCGCATCTCGCGCGCCAGCTCCGCGAGGGCATCGTGCACCGCGGCGTCCCCGGCGCCCAGGTGGGAGGTGAGTTCCACCGCCACCCCGTCCTGGCCGAACAGGTCCACGAGCCTGGCGAGTTCGCGGCGGGCGGCGGCCAGCCCGTCGCCAGCCAGCGCCTGCCGCACCGCCCCCTTCCGGCACCCGCTGAGCACCACCCACTCGCCGCGCCCGAGCTCCGCGAGCTCCTCCAGCCGGAAGGCGGCCACGTCCTTCTTCCCCGTCCGCAGGTGCGCGAGCGAGATGGCGCGCGAGAGCCGGTGGTAGCCCTCCGGCCCGCGCGCGAGCACCACGAGGTGCGGGCCGGGCGGGTCCATGGCCGCCTCCTCGCTGGCCGCCCTGCCTCCCGTGCGGGCAACCCCGCCGAGGCTGAGCTCCGCCCCGATCACGGTGGGCAACCCCACCTTCCGCGCCGCCTCCGCGAGCCGCACCACCCCGTAGAGCCCGTTGTGGTCCGTGAGCCCGATCCCGGTGAGCCCCAGGCGCGCCGCCTCCACCACGAGCTGCTCCGGCGCGGAGGCGCCGTCCAGGAACGAGAACGCCGAGTGGGCGTGGAGTTCCGCGTACTCAGTCATACGCCCCCTCCACCTGCCATGTGCCGCCCGCGCAGGAGAGCAGCAGGCTCGGCCCCTCCTCCGCCGTCACCTGCAGCCATGCCGCCCTGCGCGGCGCGTCCCACCACCTCTCGCTGATAGGCCACGGTCCCGCCCATGCCACCACCGCCCGCCGGGATTCTCCCGCCGCCACCCACGCGGGGGACGCCGAGATCCCGCCGCGCGCATCCACCACGACGGCGCGCCCCGCCTCGTCCGTCAGTTCCGCCGCCCTGGGCTCGTCGTAGACGGTGGAGGGCGAGGGTGAGGGGAGCCGCCCGGGCCAGGGTGCGTCCGTCCGACGGCGGGGGGTCTCCTCATCCCCGCTCGTCACCATCCGTACCCGCGTGCGTGGGTCGCGGCCGCCTTCCAGCACGGGCCGTGCCACGCCGTCCACCCCGAGCATTCCCTGAAGGCGCACCATCGCCCGCCTGGCCGCCAGTTCCCCGGCGCCGGCGCGCCCCCACAGCGGGTCCGATGCGGATCCCGCACCCCGCACCTCCTCCGCCACCAGTTCGAGGCCGTGGAGGGGGGCGGAGGGTGGCCGGCCGCTCCTCCCGGACAGCCAGCCATCGAGCTGCCAGCGCACCCGGTCCGTGGCCTCGGAGGCGGACAGAGGACCCTCGATGGTCCACAGCCGGGAGAGCTCGGTGCCGTCCGTGGTGCGCGCCGTGACGCGGAGCTTCCCGCAGGCACGCCCCCGCAGGCGGGTGGCGAGCTCCTCCGCGAGGGTGCGCGCGGCGAAGGCGGCGGCGTCGGAGCGCTCGAGGGGTGGGTCCAGCTCACGGGAGACCACCACAGCCCCCACCGGGCGGGCGCCGGGCGCCGTGGGGACGGCCTCGCCGCGGGCGAGGGCGTGCGCGCGGATCCCGAGGGCGCCGAACCGCCCTGCCACGTCCGGCAGCGGCAGTGCGGCGAGGTGGCCGAGGCGGGTGAGACCGAGCTGCACCAGCACCTCCACGAGGCCCTGGACCTCCGCGCGGGCAGCCTTGGTGTACGCCGCATGCCGGAGGGTGTCCACGGAATGGGGGGCGAGGTAGTCCGGTGAGCCACCCTCCGGCACGATCACGCCACCCCTGGCCGCCATGACCGCCCCCAGCAGCCCATCCGCGATCCCCACGTAGGACTCGGATCCGCTCTCCGCCGCCACCGCCCCCACCAGCCCCGCAGCGAGCACCTCCTCGCTGCCATGGTGGCGCACCGGCCCGGCGGAGTCCACCAGGAGCAGGCCGGGCCGCAGGACCACGGGGAAGGCCACCACCCCCTCCACCGCCTGCACCACCGCCTCGAAGGCGCGGGCATCGCGCTCCTCATCCGCCGCGAGCAGGGCGATCTCCGGGCACGCCCGCTGCGCCTGCCGCCGCCGCATCCCGGTGCGGACCCCCGCCGCCCGCGCCGAGGACGAGGCAACGAGCAGCCCCCGGCCATCGTGCACCGCGCACGGCGTGGCGGGATCGCAACTCCCCTCCATCCCGGCGGCCACGATCGGCCAGTCCGGAACCCAGAGAACCGCGTGACGGACCCCGGCCATCAGGAGACCGCCCGGAGGTGACGGAAGGTGGGCTCCGCCGTCGGGAGATGGGCGGCGCGGGCAACGGATGACATGCGCACCACCACGGTGGCGGGTGAGCCTTCGCGCTGGACGGTGATGGTGCGCTCGGTGAGGCCGTCCGGGCCGATCTCTGCGCCGCGTACGCGGGCGCGCAGCACGGGGGCGCCGTGCCAGGGGCGCGTGGTGAGGAGGACGGCGCCGTTCGAGCGGACGCGGCCGGCGAGGCTGCGGGTGGCACCCGCCCCCAGGTCCACGGCGCCGAGCAGGACGGTGGCGAAGCCGTCCACGCACGCCGCCACCACGTCTGCCGCCGCCGGCCCGGGCTGCGGGATGCTGACCACGCGCGCGAGGTCCACCCCCGCCTCCGCGGCCGCCACCCACCCGATGTCCTTTCCACCGATGACCGCCGCCCAGCCCGCCTCTCCCATGGACGCCGCCACGAGGGTGTGGAGCAGTGAGGCGGAGCCCCGGACCGAGACCACGCTCCCGGGCACGAGCCCGCCCGGGAACAGGGCGTCCAGGCCCGCCGGGAGCGCGATCCCCTCCGTGGCGCCACCGAGCCCCGGACCCGTGAGCCGGGTGCGCAGGCCAGCGGCCAACTCCGCCTTGGCGAGCGCCGCGCGGGCGGCGGAGATGCGGCCGGTGGTTTCCGGGGCGGCCGCGCCAACAACATGGTCGAACATGCGTTCGAGTGTAGAACGGACCACTGACAGATAAAAGGGCTCACGGCGCGTCGGGCTGCGACACGCCGGTTTCGCGGGGGCGGTGCAGGTGGCCCACCCGCGAAACTCCCCCCCACCTCCGGGTGGCCGCCATCACACTCGGTTAGGGTGGAAGGGCACCGACGAGACGGAGGTTCCCATGGATCTGACCCGGCCCACCGCACCGAACCCCTACGAGATTCTTCCCCAATTCCCCACGTTCGAGCTCCGCTCGGATGACCTGACGGACGGCGAGCCCATGCCGCTCGCGCACACCGCCGGGGATGAGAACAGCTCCCCGCACCTCGCGTGGTCGGGCTTCCCGCCGGAGACCAAGAGCTTCATGGTGAACTGCTTCGATCCGGACGCGCCCACGCCCGCCGGGTTCTGGCACTGGACCATCGTGGACCTCCCCGCCGAGCAGACCGAGCTCCCCCAGGGCGCCGGCGCCTCCGATCTCGAACTCGACGGCGCCGCCTTCCACGTGCGCAACGACGGCGGCGGGTCCGAGTACATGGGGGCCGCTCCCCCCAAGGGAGACGCTCCGCACCGCTACATCTTCGCCGTGCACGCGCTGGACACCGAGAGCCTCGACCTGGACGAGGACGCCACTCCCACCAAGGTCGCGTTCACCGCGCTCTTCCACACCATCGCGCGGGCAACCCTGACGGTCACGTTCCAGCACTGACGCTTGAGCGGCGTGGAGAGTTCCCCCACGTTCCACGTGGTCTTCTACTCCCCCAAGATTCCGCCCAACACCGGGAACGCCATCCGGATGGTGGCATGCACGGGGGCGGCGCTGCACCTGGTGGAGCCCTTGGGATTCGACCTCTCGGACGCCCAGCTCCGCCGCGCAGGCCTCGACTACCACGACCTGGCCCGGGTCACCGTCCACCCGGACATCGAGGCCGCGTTCGCGGCGCTCCCGGGCCGGGTGTTCGCGTTCACGGGGAGCGCTTCTGCGAGCTTCGCGGAGATTGAGTACGTGCAGGGCGATGCGCTCCTGTTCGGCCCCGAGCCGGACGGCCTCCCGGAGGAGGTCATGGCGCACCCGCGGGTCACCGCGCGGCTTCGGATTCCGATGATCCCGGGGCGCCGCTCGCTCAACCTCTCCAACTCGGCGGCGATCGCGGTCTACGAGGCCTGGCGGCAGCACGGCTACCCGGGTGGGGTGTGAGTCGGGGCGGGGAGCGGCCCGGCGTCGCCGACACTCAGCGGCGGTCCGGCACCTGAGCAGAACCCCCACGAGCAGCACTCAAAACGGGTTCGACTCCTGTTCC
>JAUNRP010000011.1:15515-17903 GCA_030544165.1 bacterium | reverse complement strand
CAGGGTCAGTGAGACTTCTGTGGGGGATTGAAGCCCTGCTTCTTGCCTTCATTTGCGCGCCTCTTGAGCCGGGGTCTTGCCGATTTTGTGAGAGGTCGTGCTCCTCGGGCGGCACCTCTCACAAAATCGGCGGAGAATCTGGTGCTCCTGGGACTGCTGTTAACCCCTGTGACACGTGGGGTGCCGACTTTGTGAGAGGTCACGGCCCAGAGGGGTCACCTCTCACAAAATCGGCAAATCTGGCCGCGGGGAGCTGGTCGGCGGGGCGCTGGGGGAGGTGCGGGTGGGCGGAGTGCTGGTGGGAGGTGGTTCCGGGGTGAGGGTCGGCGAGGCGCTGAGGGAGGCAGCGCCGGGGGTGCGGATGGGCGGTGAACTGGGGGAGGTCGCGGTGGGGAGGGCTGGGCGTCCACCGATCGGTTGATCCTCCGATCCACCGCCCGGCACGGCAGATCCACCCGTCCGGTGCCTGTCTGCGGAGGCCGCAGACCGACAGGATGGGGTCATGATCGAAGTGACCAGCCTGACCAAACGCTTTGGTGACGTGACCGCCGTGGACGACCTGAGTTTCACCGTGGACGAAGGCAAGCTCTTCGCCTTCCTCGGGCGGAACGGGGCGGGCAAGTCCACCACCATCTCCTGCATGACCACCATCATGGGCTTCGACGCCGGCACCATCACGCTCGACGGGCTGCGGGTGGGCCGTGATGACCACCGGATCCGGGAGAGCTTCGGCGTGGTGTTCCAGCAGTCGGTGCTGGATCCGATCCTCACCGTGGAGGAGAACCTGAAGCTACGCGCCAGCTTCTACGGGGTGGGCGCCGAGCGCATCGCCGAACTCGCGAAGCAGGTGGAGGTCGAGGAGTTCATGGACCGCCGCTACGGGGTGCTGTCCGGGGGAGAGAGGCGGCGCGTGGACATCGCCCGCGCGCTGCTTCACTCACCGGGAACCCTGTTCCTCGATGAGCCCACCACCGGCCTGGATCCCCAGTCGAGGGAAACGGTCTGGCGCGTGATCGGCGAACTCCGTGAGGCCCGGGGCCTGACCGTGGTCCTGACCACGCACTACATGGAGGAGACCGAGGATGCGGACCACGTCCTCATCATCGACCACGGCCGGGCAGTGGCCACCGGCACCCCGATGGAGCTCCGGGCCGCGCACTCGCGGCCCCGCCTCTCCGTGGCAATCCCCGAGACCGCGAACGCAGCGATGGAACAGGCCGCGCGCCGATTCGGCGGAGCGGGGGGATCGGCGGCGTCGTCGGGACTGAGGGAGGAGGGCGGCGCGTGGCACCTGACCGTGCCGGACTCCGCCGCAGCACTCGCCGTACTGGACCACCTGCGGGCGGACGATCCCGGGAGCGTGCAGGGGTTCGAGTTCCGGCAGGGCTCGATGCAGGACGTCTTCCTGGCTGTGACCAGTCCTGAGAACGGAGAAGAGGCATGAGCACGCAGACAGTGAACGGGGCACGGGCCTCGAAGGCTTCAGACGAACGGCGGAGCACGATGGCGTCGGGAAGCACGGGAGTGCTGATCCGCAGGAACCTGACCGTGTTCCTCCGGGATCGCGGGAAGGTGTTCTTCGCGGTGCTGGCACCGCTCGTGCTGCTGATGCTGTACGTGCTGTTCCTGGGGCGGATGCAGACCGAGCAGATGCTGGAGAACATTCCGAACTCCACGGAGAGCGCGGTCAACGGCTTCATCTACTCGTGGGTGTTGGCGGGGATGGTGATGATCTCCACCCTGACGGCCTCGCTCGGGGCCGCGGAGATCTTCGTTGCGGACCGGGTGGCGGGGCGGTTCAAGGAGTTCCGCGTCTCGCCCGTGCGCAACACGGAGCTCGTGGTGGGCTACCTGGTGAGCAGCGTGATCATCTCCGTGGTGATCTCTCTGGCGGTGCTGGTGGTGGGTTCGGTGATGTTCGGGCTGATGTACGACTCGTGGGCCACGCCGATCGGCTACGCGATGGCGGCCGGCTACACGCTCCTGCTGTGCTTCATCTTCTCCGCCCTCTCCGCGTTCGTGGTGACATTCACGCGCTCCGAGGGCGCCTACTCCGGGCTCGCGACGCTCGTGGGAACCCTCTCCGGATTCCTCGCGTTCGCCTACATCCCGATCGGCGCGGTCTCGAAGACCGTGGCGTCCGTGCTCACCACACTGCCCTTCGCCCAGGGCGCGATGCTGCTGCGCGATCCGATCGCCGGCGGCGCCCTGGAGGAGGCACTCTCGCCGCTTCCCGAAGGCCCGCGCGCTGAGGCCATGGCCGAGATCCGGGAGGGCTTCGGCTACGACGCCTACATCGGGGACTTCCAGCTCCAGCCCTGGATGGTGGTGGTGATCCTGGTGGTGCTCACCGTGGCGCTCACGGCGCTCGCGGCGTGGAGGATCGGG
>JAUNRP010000011.1:0-15415 GCA_030544165.1 bacterium | reverse complement strand
GTCTTGATCAGGTGGCGCACCACATCCGCAGAGCGCTGCGAGACCTCTTCCAGGGAGAACTTGAAGTCCTCCGCCGCCTCTTCACCGCACAGGTCCGAGATGGCCCGCACCGAGACGAACGGCAGATCGTGCTTGTAGGCGAGTTGCGCCAGCGCGGCCGACTCCATATCCGCCGCCAACGCCCCCGGGAAGGCGGCGCGCACCGCGTCCACCTTCTTCGCATCCACGAAGCTGTTGCCCGAGACGATCCTCCCAGAGCGCACCCGCACCTCCTCGAGGCGGAAGCTCGTGGCAGTGCGCACCAGGTCCGGATCCGCCTCGTAGCGCTCAGGCATCCCCGGGATCTGGCCCATCGCGTAGCCAAAGGCCGTGGCATCCGCATCGGAGTAGGTGTAGGCCGTGCCCACCACCACATCCCCCACGAAGATCCCCTGCGCCAGCCCGCCGGCGCTCCCGGCGGAGACCAGGAACTGCGGCCGGAACTCGTTGACCGCATGGGCGGCCGCGATCGCGGCGTTCACGAGGCCCGCCCCGGAGACCACCACCACCACGTCCCGGTCCGCGAAGTCCACGTGCCAGGCCTTGCCGATGGGAAGGTCAAGCTCCTTGGCGTTCCGCCCGCCATCCAGGAAGGGCCGGGCCTCCTCCTCCATCGCGGCAACCGCCACAACCTCGATCGTCTCGTTCATGCCATGACCTCCGACCATTCATCACGCTTCGCAAGGAACCTACGCGCCGCATCTTTCGCGCCGGTTAACGAGTGGTTCGCCCCCCACCCGCACTGGACCTCGTTCGCCGCCGGAACCTCCTCCAGCTCCAGCACGTCCGAGAGCGCCGCCGCCACCAGCTCCTCGATCTCCTCATCCTCATGCTCCCCGGTGACCATCAGGTAGAACCCCGTCTGGCAGCCCATCGGCGAGAAATCGAGCACGTAGTCCGCGTGGTTCCGGATCACCTCCGCCACCGAATGCTCGAGGGAGTGGATCGCCGCCATCTCCAGGTGGTCCTGGTTGGGCTGGGTGAACCGGACGTCGTACTTCACGAGCACGTCCCCCGCCGGCAGTTCCTTCCGATCCGCCACCCGGATGTACGGCGCCTTCACGGCCCGGTGGTCCAGGTTGAACGACTCCACGTTCATCTTCTCCGCCATACCCCCGAGCCTAGTCCGACGCCCCCGCCCGCGCCCGCCGCCGACTGGCCGCGATCGTCCAGCATGCGAGACTTGCCCCATGGCAAAGGCCTACGAGCACATCTCCGTCACGGACCTGTTCTCCATCGGGATCGGGCCCTCGTCCTCGCACACCGTGGGGCCGATGAAGGCCGCCCTCCACTTTGCGAACGCCGCCCTCGAGGCCCTCGCCGCCCGCCCCGCCGGGAACCCTGATCCGGCGCGCGTCGTCGTCGAGTTGTACGGCTCCCTCGGCGCCACGGGACGCGGCCACGCCACCGACCGCGCCGTCCAGTGGGGCCTCGCCGGCCACCACCCGCGCACCTGCCCGGACGAGGTGATCTCGGGCCTCTGCGGCCAGATCGAGGAGTCCGGGGTGCTCCGCCTCGGCGGCGAGGTGGACATCCCCTTCAGCGCCGAACGCGACATCGCCTTCCTCCCGCGCACCCGCCTGCCCCAGCACGTCAACGGGGTCCAGTTCCGTCTCGAGGACGACGGCGGCCGCGTCCTTCTCGAGCGCACGTACTGTTCCGTGGGTGGTGGTTTCGTCACGCTCATCGACGACGACGGAGCCCAGGTCCCGCTCGACGTCCCACCCGGTGCGCCAGATTCTCGTGAGGGTGCGTCAGATTCGTCTGCATCCCCCGAGTCGGTCGATGCGGCGGAGTCTGGGGGCGTCGTCGTGCCGTATCCGTTCACGAGTGGAGCGGAACTGTTGGAGGCGTGCGAGCGGTCCGGGCTGGGAGTGGCCGCGCTGGTGCGGGAGAACGAGCTGGCGCGGCGGACGGCGGAGGAGTTGGACGCCGAACTGGACGCGATCTGGGCTGCGATGGATGCCTGCGTGAAGGCGGGCCTCGAGGGTGAGGGGAAGCTGCCGGGTGGGCTGAATGTGCCACGCCGGGCGGGGATGATCCATGACGCGCTGCGCAAGCGTGAGGTGGAGGGCGGGGAGAAGGGCGTGTACTTCGGGGAGGCGCCGGTGCCCGGCGAACCCGGGGATCCGCTGCTGGTGATGGACTGGCTGAACCTGTATGCGCTGGCGGTGAACGAGGAGAACGCGGCCGGGCACCGGGTGGTCACGGCGCCCACGAACGGCGCGGCGGGGATCGTGCCGGCGGTGCTCTCCTACTACTGCCGGTTCCTCGGCGGAAACGCGTTCGGGGTGCGGCGGTTCCTGCTGGCGGCCACGGCGATCGGATCGATCGTGAAGCTCAATGCCTCCATCGCCGGGGCGGAGGTGGGGTGCCAGGGGGAGGTGGGGTCGGCCTCCGCGATGGCGGCGGCGGGGCTCGCCGAGGCGATGGGAGGGAGTCCCGCGCAGGTGGAGAACGCGGCCGAGATCGCGATGGAGCACAACCTGGGGCTGACCTGCGATCCGATCGGCGGGCTGGTGCAGATCCCCTGCATCGAGCGGAATGCGGTGGGGGCGGTGAAGTCCGTGAACGCGGCGCGGCTGGCGATGTGGGGGGATGGCACGCACACCGTTTCCCTGGACGCCGTGGTGGAGACCATGCGGCAGACCGGGATGGACATGATGTCCAAGTACAAGGAGACGTCCGAGGGTGGGCTCGCGGTGAACGTGGTGGAGTGCTGATTTCTAGAGTTTCACGAGGTGACGCGGTTCCGCTCCGTACACCAGCGCGGGTTCGATATGGCGATCTAGCGTGACCAGTGTGCCCTCGTGGGCGACTGCCAGGGCTAAGAGGTACGAGTCCGTGACCTGTCGGTGTCCCACGAGGTGGCGCGGATCCAGCCGTCCATCGGTGAGAGAGATGTCGCACGGCCAGAATTCGTGACCCGGTGTGCTTCGCGCCGCTGAGAGGAGGTCGAGCGCCTGACTGGGCGTCACATGTCCGGGGTAGCGCGGTTGGCTGAGGATCCTGACGAAGCCGTTTTCTGTGATCGGGCAGGTGGACCAGCGTGCAAGGTGCGTACCGGCCCACTCGTGGACTTCCTCGTGTGATCCATGGTTTGGGTCCATCAGGGCGATGAGGACGCCAACATCCACGAGGTAGACCGTCACAGCTCGTCCTCGTCGATTAGAGAGTTGACGAGATCAGCGGTGACAATCACGCCGCGCGCAGGGAGTAGTGGGAACCCTGATCTCTCGGTGGAAGCGTGCGAGCGGCTGCCCACGAGCGCGCCGCGTGCCAGGTCTGAGAGAACCGCTCCCGCGGTCCGGCCCTCCCGCTGGGCGCGGTGACGCACCTCGGCGAGGATGTCGTCGTCGATCGTGAGTGTGGTGCGCATGCATCTGATGCTACTGCATCTGATGCCCCGGTGGGACGGGCTGTCCCCTGCAGTGCCCCGAGTGAGGCTCCATCTGAGGCGACACGCCGAAGCCGAATCACACCCTTGTCATTCTTTTCCACAGGTCTGTTGATGGCTGAGGTGGAGGTTCTCCACAGGTCGGGACGGCACCTGGTGGGACCCGAATCGTTCGTGTCAGTGTGTCCTGATTGGCTTGGTTCAACGGCTTCCGGTGGGTCGCCGTCGCTGGCCAGAAAGTCGAACGTCTGGGTGGCGGCGGCCCCCGGTTGCCGGCCATCCACAGGAAGGGAGGAGCGGTGTTGAGAGAAAACAGTGGGCGACACGCCGCCACTACATCTAGGGGTCTCGCGCACGCCGAGCCACTAGGTGTAGTGTTCGAGGTCCGGGCGGACGCCTCGCTTCCGGTAAATGACAATGTTGTAGTTACGGCTGTGAAAGCCGAGGCGGATGAGCCGTCTGAGACTGAAGAAGGAGAGCTGGAGAGCATGAGCATCACTGTCTACAGCAAGCCCAACTGCGTGCAGTGCGATGCCACCTACCGAGCCTTGGCCAAGAACGGCCTGGACTACGAGGTCATCGACATCTCCGTGGATGCGGAGGCCCTCCAGACGGTGAAGGCGCTCGGCTACCAGCAGGCCCCGGTCGTGTTCGCCGATGGCGACCACTGGTCCGGCTTCCGTCCTGACAAGATCAAGGCCCTCGCCCGCGCGGCGGCGGAGCTCTCGGCCTAGAGGCGGCCGGCGGCGCCGGGCAGCGCCGCAGGAGGGGAACGGGGTGAACTGTGGGCAGGGTGGTCTACTTCTCGTCGGTGTCTGATACCACGCACCGGTTCGTGGAGAGGCTCGGCCTGCCCGCCACTCGCATCCCGCTCCACTGGGAGGACGGCTTCCAGGTGGATGAGGAGTACGTGCTCATCGTCCCCACCTACGGAGGCGGAATCCAACGGGGCGCGGTGCCCAAGCAGGTCATCAAGTTCCTGAACGATCCCCACAACCGGGGGCTGATCCGCGGCGTGATCGCCAGCGGGAACACCAACTTCGGAACGGCATTCTGCCTTGCGGGAGACATCATCTCCTCCAAGACGGGCGTGCCGGTCCTCTACAAATTCGAACTCCTCGGAACCCCCGAGGATGTCACGCGTGTGCGAGAAGGGCTGAGGAAGTTTTGGCAACGACACTCACAGATACCGGCCTAGAGGTCCTCGATTCGTCCCAGGGCCTGGACTACCACGCCCTGAACGCGATGCTGAACCTCTATGACGCCAGCGGCAACATCCAGTTCGACAAGGACCGGGAGGCCGCGCGTCAGTACTTCCTGCAGCACGTCAACCAGAACACGGTCTTCTTCCACGATCTGGAGGAGAAGCTCGACTACCTGGTGACCGAGGGCTACTACGAGAAGGAGGTGCTGGACCAGTACGAGTTCGAGTTCATCAAGTCCCTCTACAAGCGGGCCTATGCCTTCAAGTTCCGCTTCCCCACCTTCCTCGGTGCGTTCAAGTACTACACCTCGTACACGCTGAAGACCTTTGACGGGAAGCGCTACCTCGAGCGCTTCGAGGACCGCGTGGCGATGGTGGCCATGTTCCTCGCCGCCGGTGACACCGGACTCGCCGAGAACCTGGTGGACGAGATCATGAGCGGGCGCTTCCAGCCCGCCACCCCCACGTTCCTCAACGCCGGCAAGGTGGCCCGCGGGGAGCTCGTCTCCTGCTTCCTCCTGCGCATCGAGGACAACATGGAGTCCATCGCGCGCGGCATCAACTCCTCCCTCCAGCTCTCCAAGCGCGGCGGCGGCGTGGCCCTCCTCCTCTCGAACCTGCGCGAGCAGGGCGCCCCCATCAAGAAGATCCAGAACCAGTCCTCCGGCGTCATCCCGGTGATGAAGCTGCTCGAGGACTCCTTCTCCTACGCCAACCAGCTCGGCGCACGCCAGGGCGCGGGCGCGGTGTACCTGAACGCCCACCACCCGGACATCATGCGGTTCCTGGACACCAAGCGGGAGAACGCGGATGAGAAGATCCGCATCAAGACCCTCTCGCTCGGCGTGGTGATCCCGGACATCACGTTCGAGCTGGCCCGCAAGAACGAGGACATGTACCTCTTCTCCCCGTATGACGTGGAGCGGATCTACGGGGTGCCGTTCTCCGAGATCTCGATCACCGAGAAGTACCACGAGATGGTGGATGACGGCCGGATCCACAAGACCAAGATCAACGCGCGCCAGTTCTTCCAGACCATCGCTGAGATCCAGTTCGAGTCCGGCTACCCGTACATCATGTTCGAGGACACGGTGAACAAGGCCAACCCCATCAAGGGCCGCGTGGTCATGTCCAACCTGTGCTCGGAGATCCTCCAGGTCTCCACCGCCTCCGAGTACAACGACGATCTCTCCTTCAAGCACATCGGCCGGGACATCTCCTGCAACCTCGGCTCGCTCAACATCGCCAAGACCATGGACTCCCCGGACTTCGGGCGCACCGTGGGCACCGCGATCCGGGCGCTGACCGCCGTCTCGGACGCCACCGAGATCAACTCCGTCCCCTCCGTGGTGGAGGGCAACAAGGCCTCCCACGCGATCGGACTCGGCCAGATGAACCTCCACGGCTACCTCGCCCGCGAGCGGATCTTCTACGGCTCCGAAGAGGGCATCGACTTCACCAACATCTACTTCTACACGGTGGCATTCCACGCCGTGAACGAGTCCAACAAGATGGCAATCGAGCGCGGCGAGCGCTTCGCCGACTTCGAGGAGTCCAAGTACGCCACCGGTGAGTACTTCGACAAGTACACGGACCGGACCTGGGAGCCCGCCACCGAGCGGGTCCGCCAGCTCTTCGCGGACGCGGGCGTGCACATCCCCACCCAGGACGACTGGCGCGAGCTCAAGGCCCGCGTCCAGGAGCACGGCCTCTACAACGCCTACCTCCAGGCCGTGCCGCCCACCGGCTCGATCTCCTACATCAACAACTCCACCTCCTCGATCCACCCGATCGCCTCCAAGATCGAGATCCGCAAGGAGGGCAAGATCGGCCGCACGTACTACCCGGCGGCCTACATGACGAACGAGAACCTGGAGTACTACCAGGACGCGTACGAGATCGGCCCCGAGAAGATCATCGACACCTACGCCGCGGCCACCCAGCACGTGGACCAGGGCCTCTCGCTCACGCTGTTCTTCCCGGCCAACGTGACCACGCGTGACCTCAACCGCGCGCAGATCTACGCCTGGAAGAAGGGCATCAAGACCATCTACTACATCCGCCTCCGCCAGATCGCCCTCGAGGGCACCGAGGTGGAGGGCTGCGTCTCCTGCATGCTCTGACCTGAGTCTCCCGGGGATGCGCCCCTTCCCCGGGCTACTCCTTCTTCCCGACGACGACGGCCCGGCTCCCAGCCGGGTCGTTGCCGTTTCGGGGTGTGCGTCTTCCGGGGCGCATCTGCGTTCGCGGGCCTCCGTGTTCGGCTCCCGCCATACCTACGACGGCTGCCGTCCCACACCCGCGCCGACACTCGGGGGCCACCTGCCGGCCCCCCACTCAGTCCGGACCCCCTGCACCCGGCGGACCTGTCCATATTCCTTCTCTCGAATTGGTGAGGTGTTGCAACTCCAACGTCGTTTCAACGGACCCGTACTTTGAGAGAAGGAATATGGACAGGTGAGCCGTTCCTCGCGCGAGGTCAGTTCCCGTAAGGCACATATTCGGAGGGGCGTGGCTGTGACCTCACGGGTGGGGTGCGGGCAAGGTATGCCATAGTCGCTGGGTGGACTGGGTGGCTCTTGGTGAGACCGCGCTCGATGTGATCGTGCGCGTCTTCGTCATCTCCTCGATGTTCACGCTGGGGGCACGCACCAAGCCGGCCGACTTCCTGGTCACCGTGCGCTTCCCCCTCCTCCTGGGCGCGGTACTCCTCGCAAACTTCGTCCTCATCCCGGCGTGGGCGTTCGGAGTCTCCGGCGTGCTCGGCCTTCCGCTCGAGATCCACCAAGGCGTTGTGATCTTGGGATTCGTGGCGGGCGCCCCCTTCGTGTTCCAGCTCGGCACGATCGCGCGGGAGAACGTGGGCGTCCTTGCGGGAGCGATGGCCCTGCTCCTCGTGGGGACGGCTGTGGTGACGCCGCTGGTCCTGCCACTCGTTCTGCCGGGCGCCGCCGTGGACGCCCTGCAACTCGCGCTCCTGTTGGCCTCCACCATGCTGCTCCCACTCGCGGTGGGCATGGCGTTCCGGGCGCTGGCGCCCGGACTCGCCCCGCGGATCGCGCCCTGGACCGGAAAGCTTGCCTTTGCCTCGATGATCGGCATGATCGTGGTGCAGCTTGCCATTTCACTGCCCGTCCTGACCGCGGTGGGCTGGCGGCCCTACGCCGCGGCGATCCTCCTGATCGCGGGAGCCTTCGGGATCGGGTGGCTCACGGGTTTTGCCGGGCGCGGCACCGGCGTCACTCCCGTGGGGACCGCGATCCTCGCCTCGCAGCGCAACATGGCCGCCGGGATGCTCGTGGCCACCTCGAGCTTCGGGAACGCCGCTGTCACGATCATCATGGTCACCGGCATGGTGGCCTTCGCGGCCCTCGTGCCGCTCTGCCGGTGGATTGGTGCACGCCGCGCGGCCCGCGAGCTCGGCGACCCGCCGGCGGCTGGCGGGAGACCCGCCTGAGATCACAGGCTATGGCCGGAGATGCGCCAGGGAGCAGCTGATCGTTCCGTCGTCGAGCACGTAGGTGCCACCGGTACCAGTGAGGACGAGGCGGAACTCAGGTTTGGTTTCTATTTGCTCCACGGCAGAGGCGAGGCTCGCGGCTCCCCTCGGGAGCTGTCCCCCGCCAACCTTGACCTCCACCGCTCCCCAACGCCCATCTGGAAGAACCACCACAGCATCGATCTCGTGACCGTTGGAGTCCCGGTAGTGACGGACGGACCCCTCGAGTGGTGCGGCCAGTACGGAGAGATCGTGGAACACCGCGCTCTCGAAGAGCAGGCCGACAGTCTCCGGATCCCGCGCCAGGCCGGCAGAGTCCACACCCATCGCTACCGCTGCAAGGGAGGGATCGGCTAGGTGGAGTTTGTCCGACGTCCGAAGACGTGCGCGGGAACGCAACGATGGAGTCCACGCACCCTGGCGATCGACGACGAAGAGACGTTCGAGGAGCTCCACGTATGTCCCGACTGTTCGGGAATGGATGCCGGGCGCGATGCGCTGGAGATCTGCCGCCAGGGCGGAGAGGGTGACCTCAGTGGCCAGCGAGCGTGCGAGTGCGCGAACGAGTTGGAGGATGGCAGCAGGGGAGTGACGCACGTCTGCGAGAAGTCCGATGTCGGCCCGGCTGACTTCTTCCAGGTAGCCACGGAGGTTCGCATGGGCCCTGGACTCTTCGAGTTCGAGCATCGCTGGAAAGCCCGGCCGGACAAGCTCCTGAACCACTGCCGAGTACGGAAGCTGTTCGTGGAAGGGCGCGGGACGTTCACCCGCGAAGAGTCCGGCCAAGCTCACCGTGCCACTGGAGGCGCCACGCTCCCACCACGAGAGCGTGTGCTGGCGCACGCGGAGAAACCTCCCAGCTCCCGTGTGACGAGTTGCGTCAACCGAAGGAACGGCTGAGCCAGTCAGGACAAACTGCCCGGGGTCGCGCGAGAAGTCCACGTGCCGCCGAACCCTGTTCCACAACTCTGGGGCGAGTTGCCACTCATCGAGGAGTCGAGGGCGAGCTCCGAGTAGGAGCTGGTCGGGCGCGATCGAAACAAGGTCGCGAGCTGCCGGATCATCAAGGAACACGTAGGAGTTGCAGATGTTCAGAGCCGTCATGGTCTTTCCGCAGGCACGTGGACCTTCGATGACCACGGCCCCCGCGCTCTCCAGGCGGGCACCGAGCACGCCATCGAGCACACGCGGCATGTACTCAACCCCGAAGAGCTCACCCGTATCCATGCAGGTAGAGTACCACTAAGTGCTACTTTGCAGGACTTCTAAGTGCCATCGTGCAGGCAATCTAAGTGCTATTCTGCAGGCGGTCTAGGTGCGATCGTGCAGACTCGCGCTCCTCACAGCCAGCCGCGGTTCTCCGCGATCCGTGCCGCCTCCGCCCGGGTCTCCGCGCCCGTCTTTCCGATGGCCGAGGAGAGGTGGTTGCGCACCGTCCCCTCCGAGAGGTGTACGGCTTTGGCGATGGAGGCCACCGTCCCCCCGGCCAGCGCCACCCGCAGTACCTCCCGCTCCCGATCCGTCAGAGGACTCGCACCATCGAGCAACGACTCCGCTGCCAACGCCGGATCCACCACCCGGAGGCCGGCGGCCACCCGCCGCACCGCGTCGGCAAGCTCGCGGGCCGGGGTGTCCTTCACCACGAACCCGCTCGCTCCCGCGTCGAGCGCCCGGCGCAGGTATCCCGGCCTGCCAAAGGTGGTGACGATCAGGCTCCGCACCCCGGGCAACTCCGAACGAACCGCTGCCGCCACCGAGATCCCGTCCATCCCCGGCATCTCGATGTCCAGGAGGCACACCTCCGCACCGGAGTCCCGGGCTGCGGCCACCACCTCAGAGCCGGAGCCCACCTCGGCCACCACCTCGATGTCCGGCTCGAGCCCCAAGAGCGAGGCGAGGGCGCCGCGGACCAGGGCCTGGTCGTCGGCGAGGAGTACGCGGATCACATCGTCACCTCCAGATAGGTTCCGGCCCCAGCCGCGCCGGAACCGGACGCACCAGACCCACGGCGAGCTCCGCCGTCGGAAATCACGAGCCGGCCACCGGCCTCCGCCACCCGCTCACGCAACCCCCGCAGCCCGTGACCCTCGGTGCGCCCGGCCAGCCCGGCGCCGTCGTCGAGGATGGAGATCCGGCCCGGGCCCAGGGTGACCACCACGCGCCGGGCACCGGAGTGCCGGAGCACGTTGGTGACGGCCTCGCGCAGCGCCCACGCGAAGAGGATTCGGTGGCGCGGATCCACCTCGCCCACATCACCCACCACCTCAACCACGATCCCGGCCTCCTCCAGCGCCGCCCGGGCGGAGACCAGCTCCTCCCCGAGCTGCCGCACCCGCAGCCCGCCCACGGTGGCGCGCACCTCGCCGATCGCGGAGCGGGCGAGCTCGTTGGCCTCCAGCAGCTCGGCCCGAGCGCGTTTCACGTCCACGTCCAGCAGCCGCTCGGCGAGCTCGGTCTTCAGCGCAATCACGGTGAGGGAGTGGCCGAGCACATCGTGGACGTCGCGGGCCACGCGCTCGCGTTCGCCCACCACGGCCTCCTGGCGCTGCATGGCCTGGTAGTCCTCCGCGCGGGAGGCGTAGAACCGGGCGATCCCGGTGCCAGCGACGATGGCCACGTTGATGCCCACCATGAAGGCCCACTCGCGCAGCTCGCCGAGCGCGAGGGGAATCAGGAGTGAGGCGGCGAAGCTCGTGAGCGCCACGGCCCAGGACCAGGCCATCGGCAGGGCGAACATGGAGCCGGCGATGAAGTAGCAGGTGAGGCCGAGGGCGTCGAGGCCCACGATCCAGCCGATCCCGATCGAGAGGGCGAGCATGAGCGTGAGGTAGCGCAGCACGATCGAATCCACGCGGGACCACACGTGCTCCCACGAGGTGCTCCGGCGGAAGAGCAGGATGTAGGCGGCCGCGAACGCCAGGATCATGGCCGTCCCGCCCACCTTCACGGCGGTGTGCGAGGCGCTCGTCCACAGCGCCACCAGCGGGAACGCGAGGAAGCCCAGCCAGATGACGCCGATGAAGAGGGAGATGTTCGAGTCGGCGCGGGTGGGCGAACCCCCGGCGCTCACTGCCGCCCGCGGCTGCGCCGCACCACCAGCAGCACGAGCGCTCCGAAGATCAGGGTCCACACCACCACGCTAGTCAGGGATTGCCAGAGCGGCCCGGGAATGAGCTCGCCGGAGTTGAGGTCCACCGTGTAGCCGTCGGTGAGCGGGTAGCGCGCGAGCGCCGCGTACCCGTACAGCGGCGTGAACTTCGCGATCGCCAGCATGGTGCCGCTCAGCGGCATGAACACGTTGCCGAGGAACCCGAAGATCACCAGCGAGGCCGAGGCCACCCCCACCGACCCCTCCGTCCTGAACGCGAGCCCGAACAGCAGCCCGTACAGCGCGAACATCGCGGAGCCGAGGAACACGATCAGCATCGAGATCACCCACGTGGAGCCCGCCGCCTCCGCGCCCAGGAAGTATCCGAGCCCGAAGATCACCACCACCGGAAGCGCCGCCACCGCCATCGCCACCGCGGCCTTCACGGCCATGTACTGCCAGTCGCGCAGCGGCGTGAGCCCGAGCTGCCGGCCCCACCCCTGCATCCGCTCCACCCCGGCGGAGCCGCCCACGCCCGTGGTGGCCGTGACCGCGCCGTACGCGGCCATCGCGATCATCGTGTACATCGAGACGTTGCCGTTCCCCACCCGGAACTCACCCCACTCCTGCGAGGCGCCAAAGATCACGTACATGAACGCCGGCAGCGCCACGATGAAGAACAGGGACACCGGCTCGCGCAGCACGCGCAGGAATTCGAGCCGTAGGTACGTTGCGTTCACGTCAGTTCTCCTTCTCATTTCCGACGGCGGGTGGTTGCGTCTGCCCCTCGACGCCGGCCCTCGCCGCGCGTCCCTCACTCACGACGGCGGGTGGCTGGGTCTCGTCAGTGCGTCCCGTGATCGCCACGAAGGCGTCCTCCAGCGAGGGCGAGTCGATCTCGAGGGCGCTCCCGCCCCGCTCCAGGAGGGCGAGGGCGGTGGCATCGGAGTCCGCAGCGGTGAGGGACAGACGCACCCCCGCGGTGGACGGATCCGAGGTGTGCTGGGAGGTGCCGGGGAGGGCGGAAGCCCAGGGCACGTCGTCGGGGGAGAGGGTGACGGAGATGCGGCGTACGCCGGTGACGGCACGGATCTCCGCGGTGGGGCCGTCCGCCACCACGCGCCCGTCGGCCATCATCACCACGCGCTGCGCGAACTGCTCCGCCTCCTCGAGGTAGTGGGTGGCGAACAGGATGGTGCGGCCGCCCGCGGCCTCATCGCGCATGGTGGCCCAGAAGGCGCGGCGGGCGGTGACGTCGAGGCCGGCGGTGGGCTCGTCCAGCACCAGGAGGTCCGGGTCCGGGAGGAGGGCGAGCGCGAAGCGGAGGCGCTGCTGCTCACCGCCGGAGAGCTTGGAGACGGGTCGCTTGGCGGCGTAGGCGATCCCGGCGCGCTCGATCGCCTCGTCCACCGGGATGTGTGTGGGGAAGGTGGAGGCGATGAGCTGGACGGTTTCGCGCACGCGCAGGTCCCGGAGGAGGCCGCCGGTCTGGAGCACGGCGGCCACGCGGCCGGCGTTGATGGCGTCTGGTGGGGGGCCGCCGAACAGGCGGGCGCTGCCGGAGGTGGGCTCCTGGAGGCCCAGCAGCATGTCGATCGCGGTGGTCTTGCCCGCGCCGTTGGGGCCGAGGAGGGCCACGATCTCGCCAGGCCGGATCGTGAGGTCTATGCCCGCGACGGCGCGGATGGGGTTGGCAGCGCGTGGCGTGAAGGTCTTGGTGAGGTCGCGGAGCTCCACGGCCGGATGGCCTGCGCTCGCGGGTGCGGACGGTCTCGATGTCATGGCTCCAGCCTCGTGCGCGGCGGTGGGGCGGGGCTGCGGGAGATGTCATGAATCCGCGCTGACATCTGTCATGGGAGGGCGTTTGCGCTGATGGCAGGGGCGTGCCGGCCGCGCCCGGAGAGCGGGCGAGACCTTTCCGTGATCTTCGCCGCATTGAGGCGTCAGCCATAGGCAGGGTGCTTTTTCGCCTCTTACCATGGCGGTCGGCCAACTGTTGGCCCACCCTGGCGAGAGGGCCCAACCTCCTGGGCCCCCGGGAGTCCCGGGCGCAGGTTGCCCACTCCCCCCACGCCCCCCGGGGCGTGCGACTCCCGCTACATCGCCAGGTACGTAGGAGTTCTATGTTCGTACGTAGTGCGCGCCGGGCCCTCTCCGGACTCGCGGCGAGTGGCCTGATGGCAGCGGTGGTCTTCGGTTCGGTCCCCGCGCAGGCGGTCTCGGAAACAGTTCCCTCCGGGGTGGTCACGGTGCCGCTCGAGGTTCCCGCTGCGGCGGCTGCCCCGGCAGCGATCTCCCCGGCAGCCTCCGTTCCGGCATCCGCCCCGGCGCCCGCCACCTCCGTGGCACACGTACTCCCCACGGCGGGTCCGTTCGTGGACGTTCCGGAGGGCCGCACGTTCGCCAACGAGATCGCCTGGCTCTCCAACTCGGGCATCACCCGCGGCTGGAGCGATGGGACGTTCCGGCCCAACGAGCCGGTGCTCCGCGATGCGATGGCCGCGTTCCTCCACCGCTTCGCCGGATCTCCCCAGTGGGGATCCCACGCCTCGCTCTCGGTCTTCCACGATGTGATCCCCGGGCAGACCGTCTTCTACCCGGAGATCACCTGGCTCTCGGCCACGGGGATCACCCGTGGATGGCCGGACGGCAGCTTCGGCCCCCTGGGTGCCGTGAACCGCGATCAGATGGCGGCGTTCCTCTACCGCCTCGCGGGCTCACCGGCCTTCAGCGCGCCCGCCCAATCGGCGTTCCGGGACGTCTCGCCCGGGCAGGCGTTCTACCGCCAGATCTCCTGGCTCGCATCCACGGGAATCAGCCAGGGCTGGGATGACGGAACCTTCCGGCCGCTGCAGCCCGTGACGCGCGCGGAGATGGCCGCCTTCCTCTACCGCTTCAACGAGCGGTTCACTCCCAATGTGTCCGCGATCGCTCCCGCCAACAACCTTGTCTGTGGCGCCCTGCCCCACGGCGGGTGCTTCCAGGTCCTGGACCGTGGGCTGGCCTACTCCTCCGGCCCGGGAGCCGCGCCCCAGTTCGTCCAGGGGGCGATCGGAAACCGGTGGAATGAGGCGGGACGCTGGAACTCCACGTTCCGCTACCCCACCCGGCCCGAGAACTGTGGGCTCGCGGCCGGCGGCTGCGTACAGTCCTTCCAGGGTGGCGATATCTACTGGTCGCCGTCCAGCGGCGCACACGGGATCGATCGCAACTCGGCGATCGCCCACTTCTGGCGCGGTCAGGGATCAGAGGGTGGCGCGCTCGGCTACCCCGTGGGCCCGGAGAGTTGTTCTGCCTCCCAGTGCGATCAGCAGTTCCAGGGGGGAAGGATCGTCTGGACGGCCGATGGGGGAGCCCGGCTCGGCCAGAGGATCTACAGCGGAACCAACGTGGAGATCGGCCAGGCGATGGCGGCGGACCATGGCTGGACGGGCAACCAGTGGACCTGCCTCCACAGCCTGTGGCAGCGCGAGTCACGCTGGAACCATCTGGCCGCGAATCCGCGCTCGAGCGCCTACGGCATCCCGCAGGCCCTTCCGGGCTCCAAGATGTCCACGCACGGCGCCGACTGGCGTACCAATCCGCAGACCCAGATCGCCTGGGGCATCGACTACATCCAGGAGCGCTACGGAAGCGCCTGCGCCGCGTGGAACAGCTCCCAGACCCGGGGCTGGTACTGACCTACCGGCTACGGAGGGCCCGGACGCGTGTGGTGTCCGGGCCCTCGTGGCCCCGGCGGGAATCTCCACCCCAGGGCTGACCACCCCGCCACCGCGATCTGCCATCCTGATGGCGATCACCCGGCCCTCGCCGAACTCCAGGACACGCATGCCACGTCACCGAATCCTGTCCGGCCTCAGCGCCCTCGGCGTCGCCTTCTCGCTCCTTGCCGGGGGCGCCCCAGCGCTCGCGTCCGCCCCACCCTCTGACCCGACGACGGAGCCCTCCCAGCCCGCGGCCACCCGCCTCGACTCACCTCTCGTCGCGCCCTCGGATGAAGCCGTCCCAGTGCCCTCGGACGAGCCTGTGACCGAGACCCCGGAAGCGCCCACCCCCGAACCCGCGGTTGCGCCCACCAGCGAGCCCACCCCAGAGCCCACCGTGGAGCCCACGATGGAGCCGACCCCCGCTACCACCCCCCAGCCCACCGATGACCCAACCGCCGAGCCCCACGAGCAGCCAACCGCC
>JAUNRP010000010.1:4982-17984 GCA_030544165.1 bacterium | reverse complement strand
AACCCGAGGAGATCACGGAGGCGGACCTCACCGATTTCTGGCGCCAGCTCCACCTTGCCCACAACGCGGGGATCGCCCACCGCTCCCTCACCTCCTCGCACGTCCGGAGGGACGAGGCCGGTGCCATCTGGATCGCCGGCTGGGAGAGCGGTGAGGTGGCCTCCTCGGAACTCTCGCGCCGGATGGACCTCGCCCAGGCCCTCACCATGCTGGCCACGCGAGTGGGTACCCCCCGCGCACTCCGTTCGGCCTCCGCGGTCCTCACGGAGGAGGAGCTCACGTCCCTCACGCCCCTCCTCCAGCGCATCGCGATGCCGCAGCAGACCCGCGCCCAGATGCCGCGCCGCCTCCTCCAGGACCTGCGCGAGGAGGTGCTCCGCCTGGTCCCGGCCGCCGCGGACACCCCGCCCCAACGGCTCCAACGGCTGACCTTCAAGCAGCTCCTCACCATCTCCGCGGTGTTCGCCGCCGCCGTGATCCTGTTCGGAACCTTCAACTGGAACGAGGTGATCGCCTCCTTCCGGGCGGCCAACGCCTGGTGGCTGCTCGCCGCGTTCGGCGCCGGCCTCTTCACCTACTGGGGCGCCGCCCTCTCGCTCGTCTCGTTCACCCCGGAGCGACTGGGCCTCTGGCGCTCCACCCTCGTGCAGGTGGCCTCCGCCCTCATCGCGCTCGTGGCCCCCGCGGGCGTGGGCCCGGCCGCCATGGAGGCCCGCTACCTCATCAAGCAGAACGTGAAGACCCCGCTCGCGGTGGCCACCGTCACGCTGGTGCAGGTCTCCAAGTTCGTCTCCACCATCGCCCTCCTCCTCGCGATCACCCTGGTGGCGGGCGCGGCCGGCGGCTCCAACTCCGTGGCCATCCCGTCCGGGCCCATCATGATCGCGGTGGGCGTGGTGGTGGCCGTGGTGGGCATCCTGATGGCCATCCCGGTCCTGCGGAACTGGGCGATCGCCAAGATCCTCCCCGTCCTCCGGCAGATCTGGCCCCGCATCCTCTGGGTGTTCGCCAACCCGGGCCGCCTCGCCGCCGGCCTCCTCGGCAACGTCATCCAGACCGTGGCGTTCGTGGCCGCGTTCGGCTTCACCCTCGCCGCCTTCGGCTACACGCTGCCCGTGGCCGCGCTCGCCCTCACCTACCTCGCCTCCAACTCGGCCGGCTCGCTCGTCCCCTCCCCCGCGGGCATCGGCCCCGTGGAGCTCGCCCTCACCTCCGGCCTCACCATCGCGGGCATCCCCTCGCCCGTGGCCGTCTCGGTCACCATCGTCTTCCGCGTCCTCACGCTCTGGGCCCGCGTCCCGCTCGGCTGGCCCGCCCTCCGCTACCTTCAGAGCCGTGATGTCCTCTAGCCCCGACGACGGCGCCGCCCCCACCCTCCTCCCGGCCCCTCCCGCTCCTCTCGTCTCCCGTCACGGGCGGCAGACCCCGCTCCTGATCGCGATCGGGATCGCCGTCCTCACCGCCGTGCTCTACTCCCTGTTGGGCTGGCGGCAGTGGGCCACCCTCACCGTCCCCTCCTGGGATCTCGGCATCTTCTCCCAGCTCGCGAGCGCCTATGCGGGCCTCGAGGCGCCGATCGTGTCCATCAAGGGTCACGGCTTCAACCTCCTGGGGGACCACTTCCACCCGATCCTCGTGGCACTCGGCCCCATCTGGGCGCTGTGGCCCTCGGGGCTCTCCCTCCTCATCACGCAGGCCGTGCTGTTCGGGATCTCCGCGATCCCCCTGACGAGGCTCGCCGTGGAGCGCTGGGGCGTCCCGATGGGCACCATGCTCGGGCTCGCCTACGGGCTCGGCTGGGGCCTCCAGTCCGCGGCCACCTCGCAGTTCCACGAGATCGCGTTCGCGGTGCCGATCCTCGCATTCGGGCTCGCCGCCTACCTGCGCGGGCGCATCCCCGCGGCCGCCCTCTGGATCGCCCTCCTGGTGTTCGTGAAGGAGGACCTCGGGCTGACGGTGGCCGCGTTCGGCGCAATCCTGGCGCTGCGGCCCGGCGGACCCGACCACCGCGGCACGGACAACCGCGGTGCCAACGGGAGCTCCGCCGTCGGGGATGAGCGTGGGCGGGGTGGTGGCGCCAACGGGAGTTCCGCCGTCGGGAAGGCCCGCGGCCTGGCGCGGCTCGACCGACGCACGATCGGGTGGGCGCTCGTGGCGTGGGGGCTCGTGTGGCTGGCGCTGGCCACGTTCGTGATCCTGCCGGCCCTGAACCCGGCCGGGCAGTACGACTACACGGACCGGCTCGGCTCCCCCCTGGACATCTTCGTGCCGTGGACCAAGTACGCCACGGTCCTCATGCTGGCGGCCACGGCCGGGTTCGTGGGGCTGCGCTCCCCGCTGATCCTCATGATGCTGCCCACCCTCGCGTGGAGGTTCGTGGGCACCGTGGAGCACTACTGGGGCTGGCAGTGGCACTACTCGGCCACGCTGGTGCCGATCGCCCTGGCCGCCCTCCTGGACGCGGCGCCGCGCAGGGAGCTGCACCGCTGGCTGGCGGTGGCGGCCACGGTGGCGGTGACGCTCGTGCTCGGCCCCCGGCTCCCACTCGCCACGCTCCTGGCACCGGAAACGTGGCAGGACTCGGAGCGGATGCCCTACGCCCGGGAGGCGATTGCCGCCGTGCGGGAGGGGGCGTTCGTGGAGACGGACATCACGCTGATGGCCTACCTGGCGCCCCACGCCGAGCCGTACTGGATGGGCAACGCGAACCCGCCGCCGGAGTTCGTGCTGTTCAACCTCGAGAGCTACGTGTTCGGCGGCTCTCCCCCCGCGGATGCCGCCGAATGGGCGGAACGGAAGCACCCCGGCACCACGTATGAGGTGGTGTACACGGGCGGCGGGTTCTCCGTGGCGGAGCGGGCGGACGGCTGACCCACACCACCTAGAGTGGAGGCCATGAACCAGCCCCGCCGAGCACGCGCCATCGCCGTCCCCGCACCCCCCAATCCCCGGGCGTTCGCCCTCCTGGGCGCGGCGCTGCTGGCACTCCTGCTGGCGGGCGTGGCCCTCCTCGCTCCTGCCCTCCCCGCCCACGCGCACGACTACCTCGTGCGCTCCATCCCCGCAGAGGGCGAGGAGTTCAGCGAAGTCCCCGCGCGGATCGAGCTCGAGTACAGCGCGGACATCATCCCGGCATCCCCCGCCCTCCTCGTCACGGACGCCGCAGGTGAGCTGGTCTGGGAGGGGGTCCCGGACGTGGAGGGGCGCCTGGCCTCGGCCCCGTTCCCCGAGCTCGGCGATGGCGCGTACTCGCTCGCCTGGTCGCTCGTCTCCTCCGACGGCCACCGCGTGGAGGGCGAGATCCCCTTCACGATGGCCACCGGCGCCCCTTCCGTGGAGCCCTCACCCACCCCCGCCCCCGGGACCACTCCCCCCGACGACGCTCCCTCACCCTCCGTCACCGCCTCGCCTGCCGCCCCACCGGCTCCCGTCACGCCCAGCCCCAGCGTGATTGCGGCCCCCGGCGCGGCCCCGAGTCCTGATGGAACCGAGACCGAGGGCGCCGAGGACAGCGGCCTGGGCGCACTCCCGATGCCGGCCAAGATCGCGATCGGCGTGGGCGGGATCGCGGCCGCCGGACTGGTGGCCGTCCTGGTCCTCCGCAGGGGGCGCGGAGGACTGACCCCGTAGGGCCACCACCTATCATTGGGGGGAGACCCCGCGCGGTACGCGGACAGACGAAACGAGCACACATGAGCACGCCAGAACAGCAGGGGCCAGGGACCGAGGGGCAGCAGCCGGAGCCGCAGGAAGGCGAGGTGGTGGTGCCAACGGTGGCGTCGTCGTCGGGGAATGAGCAGGTGGCGCCGGTTGCCGGGACCCCGCCCACGCCGGTGCGGTACGCGGCCCCCGCGGCGCAGAACTCGAAGCTGGTGCCGATCCTGGCCTCGATCATCGCGCTGCTGGTGGGGATCGGCGGCGGGTACATCATCGGCCGTGACTCCGCGAACCGCGAGCATGCGCGCCTCGCAGAAGCCGCCGAGCAGGCCACCCAGCCGGTTCCACCGGCGGCACCGGCGCCCGCGCCCACCGCCCCCGCCGCGCCTGCGACCCCGCAAGGCGCCCCCACCGAGGCGCCCACCCCCACCGAGGAGCAGATGCAGCAGATCCTCGAGGCGCGCCGCGCGGTTCCCACGCGGAGTGCGGACGATCCGCTCGCCGTGGGTGAGGTGGATGCGCCGGTGGTGATGGTGGAGTTCGCGGACTTCCGTTGCGGGTACTGCGGGCGGTTCGCCCTCGAGACGCTCCCGGAGCTGATGCCGCTCGTGGAGGAGGGCACGCTGCGGATCGAGTTCCGTGACTTCCCGATCTTCCAGGAGGAGTCGGTGGATGCGGCCGTGGCGGCGCGTGCGGCGGCGAACCAGGGCCGCTACCTGGAGTTCGCGCACGAGGTGTACAACTACCAGTTCGCGGAGGGCGGTTCGGACCTCTCGCAGGAGATGTTCGTGACGCTGGCGGGTCAGGCCGGCGTGGCGGACATCGAGCAGTTCACCGCGGACCTCGCGGATCCGGAGCTCCGGGCGGCGGTGGACGCCTCCTACCAGGATGCGATGGAGATCCTGGGGCGGCCGTCCACGCCGCAGTTCGTGATCAACGATGAGTACATCGGCGGCGCGGAGACCACGGAGAACTTCCTCATGGTGATCCAGCAGGAGCTGGCGAAGGTCTCGTAGCCGGGGGCCTACACCTCGATCGTGAAATCGTTCCAGGGGATCTCGGGGGCGCTCGAGGCGGTCTCGTTCACCGGGCTGAGGCCCAGCACGGTCCGCAACTGGGCGGGCGTCTGGGTGCCCTGGGCAGCGTCCGTGGCCACGTAGCTGGAGGCGGCCGCCACCCCGCGCGCCATCGCCGCCACCGGGTCCTCCTTGAGCTTCAGGTGGACGTGCAGGAACTTGGCGAACGCGATGTCCCCCGCCCCCGCGGTGTTGCGGGGCTCCACCTCGGGCGCCGGCACGTGGGCGGGTTCGGCCATGGTGCGGTCGAGCACCAGGGCGCCGTGCTCGGCGAGCGTCATGGTGAGCACCCGGGCACGCGACTTCTCGCGGAGCGCCAGGAGCACCTCGCGTTCGGAGCCCCTCACGTACTCGTTGGACATGTTGAGGTAATCGGCCTGGAGGAACTCCTCGTCATGGGGGTTGTCCGCGCCGCGCACGTCCTGCAGGTCCACCGCGAGCCGCCGCCCCCGGGCCACCACCGGCGCGATCAGCGGGCGCACCATGTCCAGGTTTCCGAGCACCACGAGCTTGGCCCGGAAGAGGTCCGGGGCCAGGTGTTCCTCGGAGAAGGTGAAGTCCACCGCGTCTGCGAGATCCACGTTGGCCTGACGGCGGCCGGTGCGGTCGTAGAGGACGATTGATCGCGGGGTGCGCCGGAGGTCACGGCGGCACAGGTGCGTGGAGATGGAGAAGCGGTAGGCCTCCGCGTCCACCATCGCGGCGGGATAGTCCTCCCCGAGCGGCGAGGCGAGGGCCACCATGTGACCGAGCGCCGAGAGCGTGCGTGCCACGTTGAACCCGACGCCGCCCACCGTGTGCCGGATCTGGCCGGGCACGAAGCGCACGGCCTCGTACTCCACCGGAAATCCCCCCACTGGGAGGGCCGTCTGCTGGTTGGCAATCCCAACCACTACGACCTTCATTGTGCTCCTCTTTGCCCCCGTGCACCGTTGCGCGGGAGATACTCCCATTCTTGGCGATGCAGGGGCCTGCGCACCATTCAGGGGCTGTGTGTCCGCTCACAGTCTCACGCTGTGGGCGCGCTGCTCAGCGCATGGCGGCCTGGGGGTCGCGGCCGCGCAGACCCTCGCTGCGCAGCTCCGCCACCAGCTCCTCCGTCTCGGCCTCCGGCTCCACGTCGAGGTCCTCGAGGTGCTCGTAGCACTTCTTCACCAGCGCCCAGAGCCGCTGGGTGTCCCCCAGCATCCACTCGGCCCGGATGGCGTCCCGCCACAGCCTCTCGTCGTCCGGGGTCACCGCGAGTCCGACCGCGGAGGCCCACTGGGCACCCGCCGCGTCCCCCTCGAGGAGCGAGCGCCGCGCCGCCTCGTGGGCCACGTCCACGATCGAGGAGATCATCTCCTGGACGTGCGCCTCCGCCCACGTGTACTTCCCGGCGCGTGCCGAGGAGAAGGGGCGTCCCCGCACGAGCGCGAGCGCCTCACGGAGTTGCGCCGTGGGGGTGAGCGAGGCGTCCTCGCCGAGCAGGGCGAGGAACTGCTCCCAGTCGGTGGAGACGTGGCTGAGGGAGTACTTGCCGAAGTTCTCCGCCGTGGTGGCGATCGGCAGGTACGGGCTGCCGGAGTGGTCCGAGCCCAGCCACCGCCGTGCCCGGGAGACGGCCGAGTTCCGCGTGGCGTTCTTGGCCTCGCGGCCCGGCCACAGCGCCGCCGAGAGCTGCTCGTTGGTGGCACCCGGCGTGAGGGCCAGGTAGGCGATCAGCTCGAGCGCCTGGGAGCGGTCCTTCTCCGCGAGTTCGGTGCCGGCCGGCGCCTCCAGCTCGACGCCGCCGAGCACGAGGACGCGGGGGTGGCGCAACTGCACCACCTCGGCGGTCGGGGTCTCGGCAGGGGCGGCCGTGGGTGCGGTGACCGGGGACGCCGGTACCTGGCCGCTCGCGGCGGAACTGGCCGGGTCGGACGCAGGGCGAGCCTCCGTCGTCGTGGGAATGGGGGTCACGGTGGCGAGCTCGGTGACGGACGGCTCGCTCGAGGTGAGGTTCTCCGCCCAGGTGGGGCCGGGAACCACCTTCTGGGTGCCGGCGATGATGGAGAGGATGTCCGCGTACTCCTGCGGGGTGAGCTGCTGGACGCGCACCCGGAGATCGGCCGGCTGGAGGATGGCCATGGACGGGTTGTCCCGCTCGAGTTCGAGCGCCCACTGGCCCTCGGTCCCCGCAGTGATGGCGGCGAGGCCCACGCGCGGCACACGCTCGAGGAGGGCCTCGAGGCGGGAGCGGAGGTTCTCGGGGATCTCGCTCCCCACCAGGACCACCTCGGGGGTCCACGCGTCCTCGATCAGCCCGGCGCCGCGGGCGGCGGAGATCGAGTCGACCCCCGCGGCGCCCAGAGCACGGTGGATGGCGTCCGCACGCTTCTCGAGCTCCCGGATCACGCGGTCCAGCGAGGGGACGTGGCGCACGCGGCCGGTGTCCAGGACGGCACCCAGCTCCGGGAGGGTGCCCACGAGTGTCACCTGGAGGTCATCGGCCCACGGGGTGGTGGCGAGCTCGGCCGCGAGCGCGGCGATCGAGGCATGGGCCACCTCGGTGTCCCCGCGGATCTCCAGGGAGGAGACGTGCTCCATGTCCAGCATCACGTGGGCGCCGCCCTCGTCCACGCCCACCGTCACGAGGGTGGGGAAGGGAGCGGTGGCGGTCTCGGAGGGGACCAGCACCGCGGCGTCGGCGGCATTGACGGTCCACACCACCTGGTCAGCGCTGCCCGTCCAGGGCGCGGGAAGCGTGGCCGGGGAGCCGAGGAAGATCTCGAACACGTCCTGCGTCATCCGGGCGGCGCGGATGTCCGGCAGTGCGAGCTCGCGCGCATGGTGGTGATCGGAGAGGACCCGCAGCACCTTGTCCACGGTCTGGAGGGACATCGGATCGGAGATGGCGCGCATCTGCGCCTCGAGTGCCGCGGCCGTGGAGCCCTCCACCGGCATCGCGAGCCGCATCCCGGCGGTGCGGCGGCGCTGGGCGGCGCGGCGCTTGTAGGCCAGCACGCCGAGGATCCCCGAGGCCAGGATCGCTCCGGCGCCCCCCACGGTCTGGGCGGAGAGGCCCTCCTCGGCCGCCTCCTCCACATCCAGGCCCTCGGCGTAGGCCGCCTTGATCTCGGACTTGGACGGGGCCTCGGTCTGGACGACCTCGTTCTTGCCGACGCCTTCGCTCACTCCCGTGCCGGCGGCGCCTGTGGTGGTCTGGGTGGTGGCGATCTGGGCGGTGCCAGCCTGGCCGGTGTCCACCTGGCCTGCGGCCATGTTGGTCACGCCAGGGACGTTGATGACCCAGCCCGGATGGATGAGATCGGGGTCCACGTTGCGGCCGCCGTCGGGCTGGACCACGTCCTTGGTGGCCTGGTGGAGATCGGGCCAGCGGAACGGGTCCCCCAGGTAGCGCTCGGCGAGGTCCCAGAGGGTGTCCCCCTCCACCACGGCGTGCTCCACCGTCACGGTTCCGGCGATGGCGGGGTCCACCGCGCCCTCCGGGAGCTGCAGGACCCAGCCCTCCTCGATCTGGTGGGAGGCGCCGAGAGCACTGCCATCCGCCTGGGTGACGCCGTAGTTGAGCTGGGCGATCTCCGGCCAGCGCTCCCCGTCCCCGAGGTACTTGGAGGCCATCTGGTAGAGCGAATCCCCGGACTGCACGGTGTAGGCGCCCGGGTGGACGGCGGTCTGGGAGGCCTCCGTGCTCTGGGTTCCTTCGGAGGCCTGGGCGTCTTGGGTGCCCTGGGCTCCCTGGACTCCCTGCGCGCCGGCCTCCTGGGCCATCGAGGGATGCGGGGTGACGAGCACCTGGGAGATCGAGGCGTCCACGGCGGTCTGCTCGCCCGCCGGAGCGGCGAGCGCGAGCTGGGGGGCGCCCGTGAAGACGATCGCGCCGAGCAGGAGGGCGGCGAGCCGCTGCTGGGCGCCGAAGCCCCGCAGCCGCGGCGCCTTCACGCCCTTGACGGCGGCGGGGATGCCCACCACCACCGAGATCGCGAATGTGGCCCACGCGAACCAGCCCACGTACTTGAGGATCCCGCCGATCAGGGCGCTCCAGTTGGGGTTGGACAGTGCCGAGGTGAGCTCGGCGGTGCTGGGCAGCTCGGTGGGGATGGGCGAACCGCCCACCGTGACCAGGCCGATCGGCACGCCCACGAGGAGCAGCACGAGCACGATCAGCGATGCGAGTGACTTCACGATCTTCATCAGGGTATCTCCGCGTCCAATCCGGGAACCGGCTCTACGTTACAAACCTCCCCCACACCTGTGACACTCGAGATCCCGATGATGCTCAGAAAGGTGGTGGGGAGGGTGACACTCACCGTGGAGCACACCTCGTAGCCGCTGACCACGATCCCCGGCGTGGCCACGCCGCCGCTCGCCGCGATCTCCGAATTGCCCGCCGCCACCGCCGCCGGCACATCGATCTCGGGACGCGCACCGGTCAGGAGGTTGGCGCTGAAGTCCAGTTCGTTCGCCGCCACCAGGGCGGAGTGGGCCGCGATCGACTCCGCCGTCTCGATCGCGCGGATCTTCCTGCCGCCGTCCACCACCAGCCCGATCGCCACGAGCAGGGCCATCACCATGACCACCACGAACATTGAGATCGAGCCGTTCTCGCCGGGCTCGGTGGACCTCGTCCTGCTGTGGAGGGCCTGCGGCGGGTGGGACCGGAGGGTGCGGTGGGGCCGGGATGCGCACACGGGGCGCCGGATCGCGCCCACTACGAGGACCTGTACTTGTCGATCGCGGAGCGCCCGCTCCCCGTCAGGGTGACCGAGCCCGGCAGGCCCGGAACCGCGAGGTCCGAGAGCGCCACCACGCAGACCACCTCCACGGTGACCACACCGGACTCTCCCGCGGGTTTGCTCAAATCGGTGGCATTGATGTTCACCGTGGGTGTGCAGCCCAGGTTGTTGGAGGTCACCACCTCGGAGACGAGTGCCGAGACCCGGGACTCGGCCTCCGCCACCGTGCGGCTGAGGGAGGCCGCCCTGGCGGCATTGCCCGCCGCCTGCTCGATGGCCCCGCCCGCCATCGTCACGCGTCCGGCGCCCACCAGGAGGGAGAAGATGATGAGTACGACGGGGGTGAGGATCACCAGTTCGAGCGTGGCCGAGCCACGCTCGCGGCCGCCCGCCCTGGAGATCCCACGGGCGGAGAAGAGGGTGCGGAGCCGGCGGATCATGGTGCCGTCCACTCCACCCAGCGTTCCACGGGCGCGGTGGCGGACCGGGAGATGAGGCCGAAGTCGATCCCCGGGACCAGGCTGGGCGAGTGCCCCGTGACGGTGGCTGTCACGGTCTCACCGCCACGCGCCACACTCACCGCGGCCCCCACGAGGGTGGAGTTTCCCCCGGTCTGCTCGAGGAACCGCTGCGCGGCGCTGTGCCCGTCCGCCTCGGTGGCACTCTGCGCGCTGGCGGCCCTCACGGCCGCGGAGGCGGCACTGCGGGCCACGTTCGAGGCGTGCAGGTAGAAGGCACCCTGGATCAGACCAAAGATCAGGAGGATGACGGCAGGGAAGACCACCACCGTCTCGAGGGTCACCGAACCCCGTTCACCTCCGCGACGGCTGGGTCCCCGCCCGCACGATGAGCGACGGACCGGCACGGGTGACTCTCGATCAGCCCGCGTTCTCGATCTGGCTGGCACGGTTGCCGATGACGTTGGCGATGATGGCCACCGCAGCGGCGGCGGCGATGAGGAGCGCGAGCGTGATGACCACCTGCTCGAGGCTGACCGAGCCACGCTCGCGGTCTGCGTAGGCGGCGGACACACGCTGCTTGAACGCGCTGGAGAACACATGCATGGTGGCGATGATGTTGAGCATCACATCCCCCTCCGATTTGAGAAGTTTCCGGCCTTCAGTGTCTAGGGGTTCTGAACTTTCCGCAAGCAATGCGCCTGACCTCACACCGGTTGGCAACCTTCCGTTCAGTTACCCAGCAGGGTGACGGCCGCCGGGTAGGCCACCACGATCAGGACGAGGACGGAGGTGAGCGTCATCGGGATGGTCATGCGTTCCGATTCGCGGTTCGCGGTGGCGTGCTCGCGGGCGAGCTGCGCGGAACGGAGGGCCCTGGCACGGCCCCGGAGGGTCTCGTAGATCTGGGCGCCTCCCTCCCCGGAGAGGCGCATGATGTCTCCGATGTCCCCGAGCTCCGGGATGTCCAGCTCCTCCTCCAGCTCGGCGATCGCGTCCCACGGGCGCGAGCCGGACCAGCGGGCCCGGTTCAGTGCGCCGTTGATGCGCTGGAACGCCCAGTTCTCCGAGATCTGGGCCGAGCTCGAGAGGGCCTCGTTCGCCATCATTCCGGAGATCCGGCCGATCGAGAGCAGGTCCAGGTAGGCGGAGGCCGAACGTGCGAAGTCCTCGCGTGCCTCCTTCGCCTGGTCCTTCAGGAGGATGTCCGGAAGGATCCAGCCCGCGAGGGCGAGCACGAGTGGCACGGGGATGATCACGTAGGGCGGCAGGGAGATGCCGAAGGAGGAGAGGAGCCAGATCACCACCGGGGCGAACAGGAACCCCGCCCCCGCGCCCAGCACCTTCTCCCCGAGGAGCACGTGGCGCAACTTCCCGAGCACGGCGAGGTCCTGGTCGCGGGCGGTGAGGCCCGGGATGCCGCGGCCCTGGAGGCGCCGCTGGGCCCAGATCCCCAGGCGGGAGGAGAGGGTGGGGGACTCCTCCACCACCTCCACGTAGGTGTTCTGCCCCTCCAGGCGCGAGATGGCCCCACCGAGGCTCGGCACGGAGGGCACGAACTCCCGCAGCAGCATGAACAGGCCGAGCCCGCCGGCCGCTCCGATCAGCGCAGCGATGAACCAGTTCATGAGGCCCTCTTTCCGGGCACGGCCAGGGGATCGGTCACGAGGAAGCGGGGGCGGGACTTCCCATCGGCGATCTTCTTCATCCACCACAGGACGCCCAGGTACGCGGTGGCAACGATCGCGAGGACCAGTTGGCCGAGCGCCGTGCGGTAGGCCTCACCGAACGCGGGGTTCAGGACCACGAAGCCCAGGAGGCCGATCGTGATGACCGTGACCCACTGGACCGTGGCCCGCGGGCCCGCACGCTCCGCCTCGATCTGCTGGATGACGCGCGTCTGATCGGCCACGGCGTCCGCCAGTTCCGCGAGCGCGCGGGAGAGCCCGCCCTTGCGGGTACGGGAACCCATGATGAGCGCACCGGCCACCAGATCGGAGGTGGCATCGTTCATCTCATCCGCCCAGAGGCGCACCGCCGGCTCGATCGGCTGGCCCGCCTCGAGCCGCGCCACGAGGCGGCCCATCTCCGGCTTGATGGCCGGCGGGGTGGAGGCGAGCGAGGACCGCACGGCCTCCTCCAGGCCCACTCCGGTGATGAGCACACCGGAGAGCGAGCGCGTCCACGTCTCCAGCGCCTCGGAGCGGGCCGCGAGGCTGGCGGACTTCCCACCGCGGAGCAGTTCGGGCAGGAGCATGGATCCCGCCACGAAGATCGGGACCCAGATGACCGAGCGGGTGAGGATGCTCAGCACGATCCCTGCCACCGCTCCGATCCCGAGGTTGCGGAGGCGGCGCGGCGCATCGGGGCCGGTGAACCCCATCCGTGTGGCCAGCCCGCCGCGCTCCTTCTTGCGCAGCGTGGGCTTCGGCGCCGTCTCGGGGCGGTTCAGCCCGAGCACGAACAGGATCACTCCCGCCGCGAAGCCGAGCCCCGCCAGGAGCCCGATCAACTCCGGGCTCACCGGCGCACCTCATCCCACAGGCCGTCCTGGATGCCGAACAGCGAGCGGTCGAATCCGGCGGAGACCAGGTCGTTCATGAACGTGGGTTCGTGGACGGGCACGGCCCGCCCCTTGGCGTCCGGCATGAACACGTGGGTCACCGCCACGCGCCGATCCCCCTCCCCGAGTCCCACCTCGATGATCTCGGAGAGGTAGCGGTGCCGCTTGCCCGTCACAGGATCCACGGCCACCTCGTTGAAGAGGATGAGGTCGATGTGCTGGCCCACCTGGCGGTAGGCGAACGCCTCGGAGTTCGAGGCATCCTCCACGGCGCACGTGACCAGGCGCTCGATCACGTCCTCCGCGCTGTTGGCGTGGATCGTGGAGAGCGAGCCGTTGCCCATCTGCATCGCCTTGAACATGGGCACCACCTCGGCGCCACGCACCTCGCCCACGATCACGCGGTCGATGTTGAATCGCAGAGACTCGTAGACGAGCTCGTTCACGGTGATCTCACCCGCCGCCCGGCCATCGCGGCCCACCTCGCCGGAGCCGGGGCGCGCCTCCATGGCCGTGACGCGGTGGTGGCG
>JAUNRP010000010.1:0-4882 GCA_030544165.1 bacterium | reverse complement strand
AGGCGATCGCGGCGGATGACCACCTTCGGACGGGGGGTGACCCACGCCGTCGCCTGAAGACGTTGCCCACCCGGGAGGGCCAGCTTGAGGAACGGGTTCGCGGGGGTGAAGGCGCGCTCGGAGCGGGAGCGGCGGGAGGCGATGAACGCGAGATCGCGGATGAGCTGCTCGTCCGATTCGGCGATCGGATCGCCCACCGTGCGCCGGCCGTCCGAGTGCAGGAGGAGCACCTGGTCGTAGCCGGTGATCTCGATGTTCTCCACCGACTCGTCGTCCACCAACTCCTGCAGGCGGCCGAGCCCGAACAGCTTGTTGATGAGCGCGTCCTTGACCCGCTGCGTGTAGATCGCGTCCCACGGCGGGGAGCCGGCGGCCACCAGCGCCCGCACGTGCTCGCGGAGGGTGTCCTCGATCAGCCGGCGGCCGACGTCCCGCTGCTCCTCCTCCATGAGTCCGCGCGATTCGATCTCCTCGGCGAGCTGCACCGAGATCCGCGCCTGGAGTCCCTCGATCTCCGACCAGAAGGACGCGGAGGACGCGCTGCGGAGCTGGTTGCTCGCACCCCCTCCCGGAGCCATCGCGTAGCGGCCCGATCCCCTCTCCGCCCGGCTCCGGGGATCACCGTAGGTGGGCCCTCCCGGCGCGGCGGGTGCGGAGGCCGCCGTGGGGGGCATCCCCATTCCCGACGACGGCGGCGCCCCCGGTCCGGGCCGCTCCCCCTGGCCCGGGGGTAGGGGGGGCGCGGTGGGTGCGGGGTGGGCCGAGTGCGCGGAGGGGGCGCTCGCCATGGGAGGGGGCGGGGCCGAGTAGGCGGATGGCGCCGAGGGGAGCGGACCGCTCGGGGCGCTCGGTGCCCCCGGGTCCGCGAAGAGCGGGAGGGAGTCGAACGAGGGCAGCGCTGCGGGATCCTGCTCGCTCCTGCGAGATCGTTCGTTCATCAGGTGGCTCCCTGTAGCTGCTGGCGTCGCCGGACGATCCGCTCGCGCACGGCGCTGCCCAAGGCACCGAGGGAGCGGTTGAGCGGGCGCGAGGCGAAGTTGCGGGGCTCGGCGACTCCCTGCGAGTAGACAACGGCAGACTTCGGGTCCCAGGCGATGTCCCCGGCGAGCGGGAGCCCGCAGGTCTTGGCGATCTCGCGCGCACCGTAGGGGCGGCCGGGGCCCACCACCACGGTGGCGGTGCCCAGGATGTCCGCCGCCACCTCCGCCACCTTGGAGTAGCGCTGGGCGAACTCACGGGTGGTGTACACGGAGGCGAGGCTCGATCGGGTGAGGAGGAGGTGGTGGTCCGCCAGGGTGATGAGGGCCTCGCGCTCGTCCACCCGGGCGCCCACCCGGCCGAGGTCCACGATCACGTCCACGCTGGCGGCCTCCAGTGAGCGGAATGCGCTCCCGAGATCGCCCCACAGGGAGCCGATCGCCCCGGACTGCGCCGGGTTGGCGAACCCGGCCAGGAGGAGCACGTCCTTCTTCAGCTCGATCGTCTGGGTCCAGATGGCATCGATGAGCGACATCTGCATCTGCGCGACCGCGAGGGGGACGATCCCGCGATCATGGGGGATCTCCCCCTTCTTGTACCCGGCGAGGATGGAGGAGCCGGAGACATCCGCCTCCACCAGGAGGACGGGCGAGCCCCAGTTCATTGCGAGGCCGAGCGCGGCGGTGGTCACCCCCGGGGCGCCCTTCGCGGATGCGAGCGTGATGAGGGCCATGTCAGTTCCCCGCGTCCTCGGTCGGCTCGGCGCCCTCGGGTGCCTCGGGCTCCGCCGGGGCTTCGGGCTCTGCGGGTGCCTCGGTGCCCTCGGTATCCCCGGTCACCTCGGGTCCTGCGGGCGCCTGGCCGGAACCGTTGGCGGGATCACCGGACAGGTCCCCGCCCAGTCCGCCCTCGGCGGTGGCGGTGATGCCCACGGAGATCCGGTTCACCCACGCGCGCGCCTGGATCTCGTCCGCGTCCTCCTCGGCCACGGCCACGGTGAGGACCACGGAGCCGGCGTTGCCGGCCACGGTCTGCGAGATGAAGGTGGCGGCCCACGGGCCAGCGGAGGTCTCGAGGGTTGCGGTCGAGGCCGGCGTCTCCACCAGCATGAGGGGCTGGCTGAACGCGATCCGCACGGCCGGCATGCGCTCGGGGTCGATCGTGATGGCGATGACCCGGGTCCCGGATTCCACCTCGAAGTCGGCGCGGTAGGAGTTCGGGGTCAGGAGCGAATCGGCGTAGACGGGCCTGATCGCCATCTGCCCCACCACGGCATCGAGTTCGGAGGCCGCAACGGTGGTCAGTCCGGCGATCTCCGCCGGCAGGTCGAAGACCTGGAGATCGGCGGCGTCGATCTCCTCCCCCACCTGGATGTCGTTGACCACCCGGAGCACGGAGGTGGTCTCCTGGCCCCTCGTTGCCAACCAGACTCCACCGAGCGCCGAGAGGGCGATCAGCATCAGCGCGAGCGCCAACATCATGGGGTTGCGCTTGCGGCCCACCGGTTTGTCCGCAGGGGTCCTCTCACGCGTCGAACGCTTGGGTGTGGGCTCGGGCGTGCTCTGCTCGGGCGCCGTCGTCATGTATCTCCCCTGTTCGAATCGTGTGCCACACCGGATATCCACATCGTGACGTGCCGGGCGGGGGGCCGCACCCGGTGCGGAACTCCCCCAGCGAGAATATGGGCCACGCGCCCAGAAACTCAACGGAGGCGGAGCCTCACGCACCCCTTGAGCACGGAACGGCGCGCAAGATCCCTTCACTTCCCACCCCGAGCCCGCTCGTTCGAGTCCGGATTGTGTGATCTAGATCACATTCTCCGGATGTCCTTGCGCAAGACGTCCGCGCAAGACCTCCCCGATTTGATGGGAGCCATGCCCACCACGGGCAGCCCTGCCGAACAGGGTGTACCGGAAATGGATTCGGCCTCAAGGAGATGGTGATGGGAAGCAAGAAGGTCGTGGACATTCGCGCATACTTCGGCGAGGAGTCGACCCTCGATCTGGTCAGCAGTTGGCTGGAGACCGGCCCCAGCTCCGGCTGGGAGGCCCAGGCCGCCTGCCGCGAGGGTGACGTGACGGATCTGTTCTTCCCTCCCCGCGGGGGCTCCTGCCGGCCGGCCAAGGCCATCTGCTCCGGATGCCCGGTCCGCTCCGACTGCCTGGCGGCCGCGATCGCCAACGATGAGCGGGACGGCGTGTGGGGCGGGCTCAACACCGAGGAGCGCGATCGCCTCGAGTTCACCCTGGGCGCCGCCGCGGCCTCCTGACCGGGGACCACCATGACCATGTGCACGCGTCGCGCGACCACCCGGTGGGCCACCTGCCCCTGTGACAGGTGCCGCCGGATCGCGTCACGCACCACCAAATCGGCGCGCCTGGGACTCCTCCCGGCCTCCCGCTCCGATGAGGCGTGGGCCGAGCTCGATGCCATGCTCGCCCGCGGCTGGTCCACCGCCGCCATCGCCTCCGCCTGTGACGTGGCCCAGCCCACGATCGACAATGCGGTGCGGCAGCGGGAGCGGACCGGGCACGCCACCTCCTTCCACTACGGCACGGCGGAGAAGATCCTCGCCCACGGGGAACCCACCCGCGGCGAGGTCTCCTCCGAGGGATCGCGGCGTCGCCTCCGGGCACTCGCAGTGATGGGCTGGACCCTGGCCGAGCTCTCCGAACGCAGCGGACTCCACCGCCGCACGCTCTCCACGGTGCGCGCGGATGACTCCGAGCACGTCAAGGTGGAGACGGCGGCCACCATCTCCGCACTGTTCGATTCCATCGGGCTGGAGCCGGGGACTTCCGAGGTGATCGCCCGCGATGCCCGCGCGAAGGGGTGGATCGGCCCCCTCGGCTGGGATGACATCGATGACCTCGAGGAGCGTGGCGATGCCGCCGAGGTAACCGCGCGGCGCGCGCGGCGGCCGTTCGTGGACGCGATCGCCGTGGAGCGGGTGGTGGAGGGTGGCCGCGCCGCGCCAGGGGCGGCGCCCGAACTCGGGCCCTCCGAGCGGGACGCGGCGATCAGTGCGCTCGCCACGCGGGGGCACTCCAACGGAGAGATTGCCTCACGCATCGGTGTCTCGATCCGCACGGTGCTGCGCCACCGCAACCGCCTGGGCCTCCCGGCCTACGCGGCGTAGGCGCTCAGCGCTCGATCCGGTTCTCCCCGAATTCGCGCGCGAACTGGGGGCCCTCCGCGGCGAGCTGCGCCACGTACCCATCCGCCCACTCCCCGAAGGGGTGTTCGGCCAGGGAGTCATTGGAGAAGCGGTGGTCATCCGTGACCTCGGAGGTGCAGAAGCGCGGGATCACGAGGTCCACCACCGGGCCGCCCCGCTCGCACTCGGCGATGAGGAGGGGGGCGTTGGTGCCCGCGAACTCGTCGATCACCCAGCCGTCCTCCCCGAGCCAGAGGGAGTAGCGCGACTTGGCGATGGTCACCCCACCGCGCCTGCTCATCTCGATCCCCACGTTGACATCGATCTCACGCTCCGCCTCGTACCGCGTGCCGCCAGCCGAGGGTCCCTTGGCGGTGAGGATGCAGGAGTCGAAATCCTGCTCGAAGATCTCGAGCGCGTCCTCCGCGCGCGTGAGCGTGGAGAGGTTCTTGCGGGACGCCGAGGCTTGGAGGCGGATGCGGAGCCCGTACCCGTCCTTGGCGAGAAAGTAGGTCTGGACGATCACGCTGGGGCGTTCACCGGCGAGGAGCTCCTCGGGAAGCGCCTCGAGGTAGAACCGGCGCTCGAACTCGAAGTTGCCCTCACCCTGGGATTCGCTCATGAAGCCACGGTAGCCGTGACTCTCCAACATCAGCCCTCCCCACATCGAGTGTGTGTTGAATTCATCGACTGAGACGGGATCAGGGCCTAAAAGACAGCTCATTGGATGGTTTCAACACACACTCG
>JAUNRP010000009.1:2590-18204 GCA_030544165.1 bacterium | reverse complement strand
GCACCCTCACGAGAATTTGGGGGTGTGGTGCCAGGCCGTTACCCCGCCGCTGAGGCCGGCCGAGTTGGCGGCCAGCTCCACATCCGCCCCGAGCCTCCCCGCCACCAGCGGCGTGATCCTCCGAGCGTTCCCCCCGCCCACGAACAACCGGTCCCACATGAACACCGGCCGGAACCCCTCCACCACGGCCCGCACCCGCCGCGACCAGTGCGAATCGCCCAGCCGGATCCGCTCATGCTCTCCGAGGTACTCGTCATAGGTCAGGCCCCACTTGCCGGGCGCCTGGGACAGCTCCATGTGGGGCGCCAGCACCCCGTCCAGGAACACCGCGTTCCCGAGCCCCGTCCCCAGCGTGAGGACCATCTCGAGCCCGGAACCGGAGATCAGCCCGTAGCCGTGCACCTCCGCGTCGTTCAGCACGAGCGCCGGAACCCCGAGCGCCCCAGACACCGCGGCGCGCATGTCGAAGCCCGCCCACGCCTCCACCAGTTCCGGAACCACCCGGGTGCGCGGCCCGGCCCGGCACACGTAGTGCGGGGTGGCCACCACGCGCCCCTGGCGGATCATCCCCGGCATCCCCACGGTCACGCGCCCGGCATCAGGGAGTTGCTCCGCGAGAGAGGCGATCACCCGCACCAGCCGCTCCGGCGGCAGCGGATACGGGGTCACCACCCGCACCGCCTGCGCCACCGGCACCCCATCCGGCCCGAGCACGGTCCCCTTGATGCCGCCGCCCCCGCAGTCGATCGCGAGGGTCACGGGGGAGTCCATGTGAATCACGCTAGCGCGCGCCCCCTCCCGGCGCAGCCACCCCACCCGGCACGCCTGTGCCACGATTGTCCCCATGCCCGTCCGCGTCCGCCTCGATCTCGCCTACGACGGCACCGCCTTCAACGGCTGGGCCACCCAGCCGGGACTCCCCACGGTGGAGGGCACCCTGACCGAGGCGCTCACCACGCTCGCCCGCACCCCCATCCAGCTCACGGTGGCCGGCCGCACGGACGCCGGAGTCCACGCCGCCGCCCAGGTGGCCCACGTGGACCTCCCGCTCGCCGCCTGGACTGGCGCCCCCGGCCGCTCCGACCTCCCTCCCGCGCGGGCCTTCGCCCGCCGCACCAACGCCCTCCTGCGCCGCGTCCGCGGCCCCCAGCCGGACATCGTCATCCACACGGCAGAACTCGCCGCCCCCGGCTTCGACGCCCGCTTCTCCGCCCTCGCCCGCACCTACCGCTACCTCATCTCCGATGCCGCCGCCCCCCGCGATCCGCTCACCCGCACCTCGGTCCTCTGGCACGATCGCGCCCTGGACGTCGGCGCCATACACCGCGCCGGCACCGCCATCACCGGGGAGCACGATTTCCTCGCCTTCTGCAAGCCGCGCGAGGGCGCCACCACCATCCGCACCCTCCACCACCTCTCCGTGACCCGGCGCCCAGACGGCCTCATCGCCATCGAGGTCCGCGCGGACGCCTTCTGCCACTCCATGGTGCGCGCCCTCGTGGGCAGCCTGCTCGCCGTGGGGGAGGGGCGCGCCCCGGAGGACCACCTGGCCTCCCGCCTCGCCGCCCGCACGCACGATCAGATGCAGGTGGCCCCGGCGCACGGCCTCACCCTCATGCGCGTGGACTACCCCCCGCGCGCGGAGCTCGCCGCACGGGCGCACCTCACGCGCCGTCGTCGGGACGAATAGGGGGGACGACGGCGGAACTCACCCGCCGTCATCGCGGAGAGTAGCCCAGGCCCCACTTGGGGCGACGGCGGAACTCAGGTCTCGTCGTCGGGGGAGACCCGGTCGTCGTCCCACTCGGAGTCGTAGACGAACTCGTCCGCGGTGTCATCGCGGCTGATGCGCTCGCGATCGTCCTCGTCCTCGGTCTCGTCGAGGTCCTCCTCGGAGTCCTCGTCCTCCTCGTCCTCGTCCTCATCGGCGTCCGAGACGAAGGCGGAGAAGTCCTCCTCCGGCTCCTCGCGCGCCTCGAGGTCCATCACGTGCATGGCGGCCTGCTCGGCGGGCGCGTCCTGCCGCGCGGGGCCGGCCTCCTGGGCCAGGACGTCCTGCTCCTCCAGTTCGTCCTCGTCCTCACCCTCGTGGGGTTCGGCCACCAGCTCCCCGACGGCGTCCGGTTGCCTCTGGAACGGCACGTCACCATTTCCCTCGTCGGGGAGTTCGCGGGCCAGGCGCTGGTCGAGGGTGTCGGGCTGCCCGTCGCCGAGGAAGGTGTGGTCATCGAGGAAGGAGTCGTCGGTGGTCATGGCACGATTCTGCCACTGCGATGTCACTCACAGTCGGCTTTGCGGCTTTGACCGGCCGAAAGGGCGCCGGTAGTCTTGGGCGCGTTGCGTTTTCGCATGCCCAGGTGCTCGTTCCCACTCGCCGGGCAGGCCTCGCAGCCACATTGTCAAGGAAGAACCGGCGAAAAGCCATGCGCCGGATCACCACCGTAGAGAAGGCACTCAACTTGCGTACGTTCACACCCAAGCCGGGCGACATCGAGAAGAAGTGGTACGTCATCGACGCCGCTGATGTTGTCCTCGGCCGCCTGGCATCCCAGGCTGCCACCCTGCTCCGTGGGAAGCACAAGCCGACCTTTGCCCCCCACGTTGACACCGGTGACTTCGTCATCATCATCAACGCGGACAAGATCGCCCTCACGGGTGACAAGGCGGAGAAGAAGATGCACTACCGTCACTCGGGTTTCCCGGGCGGTCTCCGCGCGGTCAACACCGCGGACATGATCGCCAAGCGCCCCGAGCGTCTGGTGGAGAAGGCCATCGCGGGGATGCTCCCCAAGAACACCCTTGGCCGTACCCAGCTCAAGAAGCTGAAGGTGTACGCGGGCGCCGAGCACCCGCACGCGGCGCAGCAGCCGGAAACCTTCGAGATCACCCAGGTGGCGCAGCAGTAGCCTGCGCGCCCCACACTAAGGAGAACCGTGGCACAGACCACCCCTGAGATCGAACTGGAGGGCGAGGAGCTCACCAGCTACACCTCTGAGACCGAGACCGAGAAGGCCACCCACGGCCAGTCGCTGTCCGCCCCCGGCGGCGGCACCGGCCGCCGCAAGGAGGCCATCGCCCGCGTCCGCCTGGTGCCCGGCACCGGAAACTGGACCATCAACGGCCGCACCATCGAGGAGTACTTCCCGAACAAGCTGCACCAGCAGCTCGTGAACTCCCCGTTCGTGCTCCTCGGCCTCGAGGACCGCTTCGATGTGATCGCCCGCATCCAGGGCGGGGGCATCTCCGGCCAGGCCGGCGCCCTGCGGATGGGGATCTCCCGTGCGCTGAACGAGATCGATCGCGAGTCCAACCGCGAGACCCTCAAGAAGGCAGGCTTCCTGACCCGTGACGCCCGTGCGGTGGAGCGCAAGAAGGCCGGCCTCAAGAAGGCCCGTAAGGCCCCGCAGTACTCCAAGCGCTGATGCGCTGATACGCAACGCCCCGCCCGTCTGCCGACGGCGGGGCGTTGCGTGTGTCTACGATCTAATCCATACCGGAACGCCACAAGGAGTCACCATGTCCCGAATGTTCGGCACGGACGGAGTGCGGGGGCTCGCCAACCGTGACATCACCGCAGAACTCGCCCTGGACCTCGGCGTGGCCGCCGCCCGGGCGCTCGGCCAGCGGGATGGCACCAGCATCGCCCGCGCCGTGGTGGGCCGGGACACCCGGGTCTCCGGTGAGTTCCTGAGCGCCGCGATTTCCGCGGGCCTCGCCTCGGCCGGCGTGGACGTGATCCGGGTGGGCGTCCTGCCCACCCCGGCGATCGCCTTCCTCACGCAGTCGGCCGATGTGGACCTGGGCGTGGTCATCTCCGCCTCGCACAACCCGATGCAGGACAACGGCATCAAGTTCATCGCGCGGGGCGGCTACAAGCTGGACGACGAGATCGAGGATGAGATCGCCGCCCTGGTGGGCACCGAGTGGGAGCGCCCCGTGGGCGAGGACGTGGGGAGGATGCTCAAGGATGACGCCTCCGGGGACAGGCGCTACATCGACCACCTGCTGGCCGCCGTGGGCGCGGACCTGGGCGGCCTCAAGATCGCCGTGGACTGCGCCAACGGCGCGGCCTCCAAGGTGGGACCGCAGGCGCTGCGCGAGGCGGGTGCGGACGTGATCGTGATCAACGCATCCCCGGACGGCACCAACATCAACGAGAACTGCGGCTCCACCCACCCCGAGCAGCTCCAGTCCATCACCAAGGCCTCGGGCGCCGCGTTCGGTGTGGCGTTCGACGGCGATGCCGACCGCTGCCTCGCCGTGGACGCCGAGGGCACGCTCGTGGACGGTGACCAGATCATGGGAATGCTCGCGATCCACCTCAAGGAGCGGGGTGAGCTGGTGGACGACACGCTCGTGGTGACGGTCATGAGCAACCTCGGCCTCCTGCTCGCCATGAAGGAGCACGGCATCACCACCGTCCAGACCGCCGTGGGGGACCGCTACGTCCTGGAGGCCATGCTCGAGGGTGGCTACACGCTCGGCGGAGAACAGTCCGGCCACATCATCGATACCCGCAACGCCACCACCGGTGACGGCGTTCTCACCGCCCTCCTGATCGCCTCCTGCATGGTGCGCTCCGGGAAGAGCCTCAAGGAACTCGCGGAGGTGGTGAAGCGGCTCCCGCAGACCCTGGTGAACGTCAAGGGCGTGGACAAGTCCCGCGTGAAGTCCGATGAGGGCGTGGCCAAGGCCGTCGCCGCAGCGGAGGAACTGCTGGGGGAGACCGGCCGGATCCACCTGCCCCCCTCGGGAACCGACCCCATCGTGCGCGTCATGGTGGAGGCCGCCACCCATGAGGAGGCGGACGGTGTGGCCGAGCGCCTCGCGGACGTGGTCCGCGAACGTCTCTCCCTGTAGCCGGCACGAGTGGGCTGGCTCCAGTCGATCCTCCAGTGGGTGGAGGCACTCGATTCGATGATCCTCGCCCTCGTGGGGAGCGCCTGGATCATCCCGATCCTCATCCTGCTCGCCACGATCGACGGCTTCTTCCCGCCCGTTCCCTCCGAGTCCATCGTGATCGCGGTGGCCGCCCTCACGGCGGCGGGCAGCGGGCCGCCCTTCTGGCTCCTCATCCCGGCGGCGGCCCTCGGGGCGTTCCTCGGTGACCAGATCGCCTTCACGATCGGCCGGAAGATCCCGGTGGCGAGGATCCCCTTCCTGAACTCCGGGAGGGGAGCCGAGCTGGTGGCCAAGGCGAACGCCACTATCTTCCGCCGCCCGGCACCGCTGCTGATTGCCGGCAGGTTCATCCCGGGCGGCCGCGTGGCCGTGAACGTCTCCGCCGGTGCCATGGGCTTCCCGCGCAGGCGGTTCATCGAGATCGATGTGGTGGCCTCGATCCTGTGGGCCGTCTACTCCACGATCCTGGGCGTGGCCGCCGGCGCCTACCTGGGCTCCCGCCCGCTGCTCTCCGTGGTGGTGGGAGTGGCGCTCGGCGTGCTGATGGGCATCCTGATCGACCGCGTGGCCGCGTGGCGGGAGGGTCGCCTCTCGAAGAAGGAGGCACCTGATGACCATGGACAGGATGAAGGGCGTGGAAAGTAGGCATCCGTTCCGGGAGTCGGCAGCCACCCCGCCGGCTATCGGAGATCAGTCGTCCTCGGGGAGTTCGAGGATGACTGAGAGAGCCTGAGCCGGATCCTCCTCAACCGTCAACTGATGGACCCCCACCTGCCCCTCAGAACATGTGATCTCGTAGCCCCTGTACGTGTCAGGCGTCCTGTAGACCAGCTCAATCTCACTGTCCCCAGGCCTCCAGCGGTAGATCGCGTCAAACGCTCCGTGCTCCCGCGAGACGGAAGGGTACCTCCAGTACACGTATTCCCCACACGTAGTCATGGACCCGTTCATTTCTGGTCCGAGCGAAAACCGCTCGCCGTCCGGTCCGTTCGCCCACAGCACGCCTTCGGCGAGGAACTCGGCATAGTCCTCCGGGATCTGCAGCCAGATGTCCCAGCCGTCCAGTGAGAGGCCATCGTAGGGGCGGCATGACTGGTCGTTTCCGATCAGTCGGGGCTCGGATCCGTCGAGCGGAACAAAATATCGTTTACGGCAGCTCTGGATGTCCTCATCAGCGGGGAATCCGAGGATCGAGACTCCGTGCGTGCTCACCGTGGAGAAGGCAAACCGTTCACCCTCAAAACACCGCACCTCGTGCGCCTCGCTCGTCCCGCCGGGGACGGCAACCACGCACTGAGTCCAGTTCTCGTCTCGGTTGGACATCAGGACCGCCTGCCCGTCAACGCCTCGTAACTTGTCTGGCCACTGATTCCAAATTGATCCCTCGGGCGGAGCGACTGGAGTGACTTCCCCGGATGTCAAGTTGATGTGGAGTAGCTCAGTGGGCTCAGCAGAATCGATCTTGGAGAGATCGGGAACGAGATTGATGTAGGCACTGTCTCCGATGAACACCACTGTCCCGACGTATCGCGAGTCGTCCGGCACTGTGTACTCAAAGATCACGTCATCGCTGAAAAGGCGGGTCACGGAGACATAGCCCGCGTCGTGTGGATCAATGTGCGAGATGTACGTCGATCCGGGGATGGGGTATCCCCACTCGGGTACTACCCCGCGATAGATCTCGACTGCGTCTACCACCCTCTCCACGCGATCAAGCCGCACCCTCCCTTCGCCGGACGCGTCGTTGTACCCGGGGAACGGCTCGTGCGTCTCTGGAGTGGGGGAAGGTGCCTGAGACTGGAGGGACTCACCAGTTGTCCCTTGATCGATCGCCGTGGGTGTGATGTGTGGGATGGACGGCTCGGCGCTCTCGCAGCCCGCCACGGCGAGGGCCGCGAGCGCCATAATGGCCGGAACTCGCCTCATGGCATGGCGCCATCGGACTGGAATGGTTCAAGGATCCTCACCCAACCGGTGAATGGGATGGACATGCCCAAACCTCCTTGTTTGTCGCCTCTCGTCACAGCTTCTCCCACCGGTGTCGCCCATGCACTACCCCGTGGGTGTCCAGTTCGAGACTTGGCTCGTGTCGGACTCGCATACCGAAGCGGAGGGTGTCGGACGTGAGGGCGAAGTGAGTCGCGATGCGGAGCTCAGGTGCCCAGTGGTCGGGCTCTCCATTGGGTGACGAGATCAGGAGGCGGAACTGTGCAATCCCCTCACAGCGATATCCAGCCACGGCGCACGGCCTCGGCACCGAGCCCGAATCGAGAATGTGCCCCTGCACGCCACATCAAGTGGCTGACAGCCCGTGTCACCGTTCGTGTAGATACCCCCAACTCCGCTGCTATGGCGCTGTCCTTGAGATCGTGCATCATCAACTCCAGTACCTGAAGCTCGAGACGTGGCATGTGGGCACTGGTCATCCTCGTGTCCCAGGGCGTTGAGCTCTTCCAGAGGTGATCGAACGTATGCGCGGCCAGCGCCACGAGTGAGGGCGCACGCACCACCAGAACCGCCGGACTTCCCTCCACTTTCTCGCCCTGGACCACCAGCGTCCTCTGATCGAACATGAGCATCTGAAACGGAACCGCGCCGAGTGTTCGTGCTTCGGTCGGGCGACCCGTCTCGTTCACCCAATCGAGATAGCGCTGTACGTGGAGCGATGATCGAGCGGTACTTGGATAGATCACGCGCGCGGCCACTTCTGGACTGAGATACCTCGCCTCGTCCGCCTTGGCGGCATCGACCATCTCAGGACTGGGAAGAGACCGGTGCATGGTCTCCACCGAATGTTGTGTCTCAGAAGTGATGTCCATCAGAGCGGCCGTCACGTTGTCACCCCCAACGATCGTGAGAATGGCGAACTCGTCCGGATCGCCCGACCCGTGGCGGAGTGCTTCGAGCACGCGAACTAGTTCTGAGAGTGATTGCTCGGCATCCACGCGAATGTCAGCAAGCCGGGTGTCCAGATCGCGGATCCACAGTTTCCGGAGGGCCTGTGGTCCAACCGTCCGCCAGCCCGCGTGGTGGTGTGATTTCTGGATCAGCTCGCGCTCGGTCAGTGTTGCGAGCGCAGCCTCGATCTCGTTCGGTGGCACGCCGATCAGTTGGGCGAGGTGGTGATGTGAGGCGCCGGGATGACGGGCGAGCGTGCTGAGCACCCGCAGGGTACTCTCATCCAACCGCACAGTCTCAGTCCCTTCTGGCCAGTCTCAGCCATGGCGTGTGTTTGGCAGTGGAGTTACTCCAGTTCTCGGGAAGGCCATACGCGACGGCGCACCCTCGGCCTAGATCTTCCGCAGCCGCATCTTCCGCATGCGGTGGCGTCCGTCCTTGGTGAGGACCAGGGTGGCCCGGCCGCGGGTGGGGGCGATGTTGGCGAGCAGGTTGGGGGCGTTGATGGTGTCCCAGATCCGGGAGGCCTCTGAGATCGCCTGCTCGTCCGTGAGGGCCGCGTACTTGTGGAAGTAGCTCTCCGGGTTGGCGAACGCGGTCTCCCGGAGCTGCAGGAACCGTTGGATGTACCAGCTCTTCACGTCCTCCGGCTGGGCGTGGACGTAGATGGAGAAATCGAAGAAGTCGGAGACCACCAGCGGGGAGTAGGCGCCCGGCATGGGCGGCTGGAGCAGGTTGAGTCCCTCCAGGATGAGGACCTGCGGCTGGCGCACCTCGATGAACTCCTCCGGCACGATGTCATAGGTCAGGTGCGAGTACACGGGCGCCCGCACCACCTCCGCGCCGGACTTCACCTCCTGGACGAACCGGATCAGCGAGCGCCGGTCGAACGACTCGGGGAAACCCTTGCGCTCCATGAGCCCGCGGCGCTCCAACTCCGCGTTGGGGTAGAGGAAGCCGTCCGTGGTCACGAGCTGGACCTCCGGGATGTCCGGGAAGCGGGACATGAGCTCGCGCAGGATGCGGGAGATGGAGGACTTGCCCACCGCCACCGAGCCGGCCACCCCGATCACGTAGGGGGTGGGCCGCTGCCCGTTCCCCTGCACCCCCGCCGAACCGAGGAAGCGGTCCGTGGCCGAGTGCAGCCCCGCCATGGCGCCGCGGTACAGGGAGAGGAGGGCGGTGAGCGGCCGCAGGATCGTGTCCACCTCCTCCAGATCGATCGGATCGCCCAGCGCCCGGAGCCGCAGGACGTCCTCGTCGGTCAGCGGCAGGGGCGCGGAGGCGGCCAGGGCGGCCCACTGCTCGCGGTCGAACTCCACGAAGGGGGAGGAACTGGGAGACACCTGCCCGATTCTGCCACTCCGCCGCAATTCGTGGGGCTCGGGCGCGAGCGTTTTACACTGTCCCCATGTGCGGCATCGTCGGTTACGCCGGCCCCCAGTCCCCCTCCTCCACCCCCCTCGAGGTGCTCCTCGAGGGCCTTGCCCGCCTCGAGTACCGCGGCTACGACTCCGCGGGGGTCGCCCTCGTGACCCCCGGCGGTATCGCCTCCGCGAAGCGGGCCGGCAAGCTCGAGAACCTCAGGACCGCGCTCGCGGATGACCCGCTCCCGGACGCCACGGCCGGGATCGGCCACACCCGCTGGGCCACCCACGGCCGGCCCACCGATGAGAACGCCCACCCTCACCTCTCCGAGGACGGCCGCCTCGCGGTGATCCACAACGGCATCATCGAGAACTTCCACGCCCTCAAGGACGAGCTCCTGGCCGAGGGCGTCACCTTCCGCTCTGAGACGGACACGGAGGTGGCCGCCCACCTGCTCTCCCGGGCGTTCGCCGAGACCCAGAACCTCACCGAGGCCATGCGCACCGTGGTCGCCCGCCTGACGGGCGCGTTCACGCTGCTCGCGGTGGAGGCAGGCACCCCCGATCGGGTGGTGGGGGCGCGGCGGAACTCCCCACTCGTCGTCGGGCTGGGGGAGGGCGAGAACTTCCTGGGATCGGACGTGGCCGCATTCATCTCCCGCACCAACCGCGCCCTGGAGCTGGGACAGGACCAGATCGTCACCATCACCGCCCACTCCGTGGAGGTCACGGACTTCCAGGGCAACCCGGTGGAGAACACCGAGTACACGGTGGACTGGGACGCCTCGGCGGCCGTGAAGGGCGGGTACGCCACCTTCATGGAGAAGGAGATTCACGAGCAGCCCAAGGCCGTGGCGGACACACTGCTCGGCCGCCTCGATGACCAGGGCCGCCTCGAACTGGACGAGCTGCGCCTGGACACCGCGGTGCTCAAGCGCATCAACAAGATCATCGTGGTGGCGTGCGGCACCGCCGCCTACGCCGGGCACGTGGCCAAGTACGCGATCGAGCACTGGTGCCGTATCCCGGTGGAGGTGGAGCTCGCCCACGAGTTCCGCTACCGCGATCCCGTGGTGAACGAGCAGACCCTGGTGGTGGCGGTCTCCCAGTCCGGGGAGACCATGGACACCCTCCAGGCGATCCGCCACGCGAAGGACCAGGACTCCAAGGTGCTCGCGATCGTCAACACCCACGGCTCCACGATCGCCCGTGAGGCGGACGCCGTGCTCTACACGCACGCCGGCCCGGAGGTGGCGGTGGCCTCCACCAAGGCCTTCCTCGCCCAGATCACGGCCGCCTACGTGCTCGGCCTCTACCTGGCCCAGCTCCGCGGCAACAAGTACGCGGAGGAGGTGGCCGGCTACCTCGAAGAGCTCGCCCAGCTCCCGGAGAAGATCCAGCAGGTCCTGGACGGTGCCGATCACATCCGGGAGGTGGCGCGCTCCATGAAGGACGTCCCCTCGGTGCTGTTCCTCGGCCGCCACGTGGGCTACCCGGTGGCCATGGAGGGCGCGCTCAAGCTGAAGGAACTCGCCTACATCCACGCGGAGGGCTTCGCGGCCGGCGAGCTCAAGCACGGCCCCATCGCGCTGGTGGAGGAGGGCACGCCGGTGTTCATGATCGTGCCCACCCGCCGCCGCCCGGAGCTGCACGCCAAGGTGGTCTCCAACATCCAGGAGGTCCGCGCGCGCGGCGCCCGTACGCTCGTGATCGCGGAGGAGGGGGATGCGGACGTGGAGGCGTTCGCGGACGTGGTGTTCCGCGTGCCGGAGACCCCCACGCTCATGCTGCCCCTGCTCACCGTGGTGCCGCTCCAGATTTTCGCCTGCGAGCTCGCGGGCGCGAAGGGCCTGGACGTGGATCAGCCGCGCAACCTCGCGAAGTCTGTCACGGTGGAGTAGTGATCATCGGGATCGGCGTGGACGTGTGCGAGGTGGCGCGCCTCTCGGATGCGATCCACCGCCATCCCCGCCTGGCGGAGAAGCTCTTCACCGCCGCAGAACGCCAACGCCCACCGCACTCCCTCGCCGCCCGGTTCGCCGCCAAGGAGGCCGTGGCCAAGGCCCTCGGATCCCCCGGCGGCATGCGCTGGCACGACTGCGAGGTCCGCACCGGGGAGCGCGGCCAGCCCCTGCTCCACGTCACCGGGACGGTGGCCGCCGCCGCCGCACGCCTCGGCATCGACCGCTGGCACCTCTCCCTCTCCCACGACGGCGGGCTCGCCGTCGCGTACGTCATCGCCGAGTCCACCGGGGGTACTCCATGATCCGCGCCTACGATTCCGCCGCCATCCGCGCCGCGGAGGAACCCCTGCTCGCAGCGGGGGTCCCGCTCATGCGTGAGGCCGCCCACGCGCTCGCCCTCCGCGCTGTACGGGTGCTGAACGACGACGGCGCCCGCGTCCCCGGATCGGTGGCACTCGCGCTCGTGGGCGGGGGCAACAACGGCGGGGACGCCCTGTTCGCGGCGGCCGAGCTGGCGCGGCGCGGACTCACGGTGTTCGCCGCACTCTGTGCCGCGGACGTCCACGAGGAGGGCCTCGCCGCCGCCCGCGCCGCCGGCGTGAGGGTGCGCCAGATCGTGGGGGAGGAGAAGGCGATCGACTCCGAGGCCCTCATCCGGATCGCCCGCCGCTCCGGCATCTGGATCGACGGCCTCGCCGGGATCGGCCTTGCCGGACCGCTGCGCGATCCCCTCGCGAGCATCGTGGAGGCGCTGGGCGAGGAGAAGGACTCCTCCCCGGACGAGCCGGTGGTGATCGCCGTGGACGTCCCCTCCGGGGTGGGCGGCGACGGGGCCGTGCGCGGCCCGTTGCTCCGCGCCGACATCACAGTGACCATGGGCGCGCCCAAGGCCGGGCTCCTGCTCCCGCCCGCGGCCGAGTTCGCGGGCGAGGTGGAGGTGGTGGAGCTGGGCCTGCCGCTCGCCGGGGCCGAGCACCGCGTGGAGCGGCTCACCGGCGCGGACGTGGCCGATCTCTACCCGTGGCCCCGGCGGAACGATCATAAGTACACCCGGGGCGTGGTGGGCCTCTGGACCGGCTCCGAGCGCTACCCGGGGGCGGCAGCACTCAGTGTGGGCGGCGCACTCGCGGCGGGCCCGGGCATGGTGCGCTACCTCGGCTCGGCCAACGGTCTGCCGTGGGTCTACCCCGAGGCGGTCACCGCGGAGGGCCGCATCCAGGCGGCCGTGGTGGGCAGCGGGATGGACGATCCGGGCCAGGCCCGAGCGGCACTGGACGAGGCGCTCTCGAGGGGAGTTCCCGTCGTCGTGGATGCGGGGGGCCTCGCGGAACTGGGGCCGGCGCTGGAGAAGCGGGTGGACCCGGCCCCGATCGTGGCCACCCCGCACGCGGGCGAGCTGGCCTCGCTGCTCGGAATCTCGCGGCGCGCGGTGGAGAGCCACCCGGTCCTGCGCGCGCGGGAGCTGGCGGAGAAGTGGGGCGTGGTGGTGCTGCTCAAGGGCCCGATCAGCGTGATCGCGCCGCCCGAGGGGCCGCTGCTCACCCAGGAGGGCGAGACTCCCTGGCTCGCCACCGCCGGTTCGGGGGACGTGCTCGCGGGGATCACCGGGACCATCCTGGCGCTCGCCCAGGCTCGTGCCGAGGAGGAGGGGGGTGCCCTCCGCGATGCGGACGTGGCCCGCCTGGCCGCGGCTTCGGTGTGGCTGCACGCGCGGGCGGGGCTGCGCGCCGCCACCCACGCAGGCGGGAGTGGTCCCATCCGGGCGGGGGACATCGCGAGGGCGCTGCCGGGGGTGCTGGCCGAGTGTGACCGCTAGCGGTGGAAGAATGGGGGCCATGCACCCGCCCCACCGCGCCGTGATCGATACCGGCGCACTCACCGGCAACGTGCGGGCGCTCGCGGCCCGCACGAGCGCAGAGGTGATGGCGATCGTGAAGGCGGACGGGTACGGCCACGGTGCCGTGCGCTCCGCCCACGCGGCGGTGGCGGGAGGGGCGAGCCGGCTCGGGGTCGCGCAGGTGAGCGAGGCCCTCGCCCTGATCGAGGACCTCCCGGACGTACCGCTGTTTGCCTGGATCTTCGCGCCCGGAATGGACCTGGCCCCTGCCGTCGACGCGGGGATAGAACTCTCCGCCGGGGAGCCGTGGGCGGTGGCTGCGCTCTCGGAGGCGGCGCGTGCGGCGGGACGGCCCGCGCGCGTGCACCTCGCGTTCGATTCCGGGATGGCGCGGGAGGGCGCCCGGCCCGAGGTCTGGGAGGACCTGGTGGGGGAGGCGCTCGCGGCCCCGGGGATCGAGGTGGTGGGGCTGTGGTCCCACCTGGCCCGCGCGGACGAACCGGGAGTGGAGACCACCGCGCGCCAGACCGAACTCTTCGCCGAGGCGGTGGACGTGGCCCGCCGCGCGGGCGCCGATCCGGAGATGGTCCACCTCGCCAACTCCGCCGGACTGCTGTGGCACCCGGAGACCCACTTCGATCTGGTGCGCCCCGGGATCGCCATGTACGGCCTGGCCCCGGACGGCTCGGACCCCGCCGCGCTCGGCCTCACGCCCGTGATGCGCCTGGAGGCCCCCCTCTCCGCGGTGCGACGCGTTCCCGCGGGAACGCCCGTGTCCTACGGGGGCACCGCCACGGTGGGCCCCACCGTGCTCGGCACCGTGCCGCTCGGCTACGCGGACGGCATCCCGCGCCAGGCCTCCAGCAACGGCGCGTGGGTGAGCGTGGGCGGGCACCGGGCACCCGTGGTGGGCCGCATCTGCATGGACCAGTTCGTGGTGGACCTCGGCCAGGACTCGGACGCGTCCGCGGGGGAGGTGGCCGTGGTGTTCGGCGCGGGCGAGGGGGCCCCCACCGCGGACGACTGGGCCCGCGCCGCCGGCACCATCAACTACACCATCACCACCACGCTGGGGGCACGCGTGCCGCGGGTGGCGGAGGATCTGGGGGCACGCGTGCCCCGGATGGCGGAAGATCTGGGGGCACGCGTGCCGCGGGTGGCGCCATGATCATCGCGAGTGGCGAGCAGATGAAGGAGCTGGGCCGCCGCCTGGCCGCCCACCTGCGCCCCGGGGACCTGATACTCCTCACCGGCGGCCTGGGCGCCGGCAAGACCACGCTCACCCAGGGGATCGGCGCGGGCCTCGGGGTGACCGGCCACGTGGCGTCCCCCACCTTCATCATCGCCCGTACCCACACGAATCCCACCGGGGGCCCGGGGCTCGTCCACGTGGACGCCTACCGGCTCGGCTCGCTGGACGAGCTGGACGCCCTGGACCTGGATACCTCCCTGGAGGAGGCCGTCACGGTGGTGGAGTGGGGAGAGGGCCTCGCGGAGGTGCTCTCCGAGGACCGCCTCGAGATCACCATCACCCGGCCCCACGGTGGCCTGGCCGAGGGCGAGATGGACGTGGTGGACGATGCCGAGCGCACCGTCACCCTCACCGGCCACGGCGAGCGGTGGCAGGAGCTCCCGGAGCTGGACCCGTGAGGCGGAGCTGGCTGACAGCCCTCCTCACGCTCCTCACGCTGCTCGCGCTCCCGTGGCTCCTGGCCACGGCGCCTCCCTCCCCCGAGCCCTCACCGGAGCCGGCTCCCACCCCATCACCCACCTCCACGTACGCGAGCCCCGGCGAGGCCGCCGCCAACGCCTGGCTGCGGGAGGAGGGAGCGGCGGTGATCACGAGCTCGGAGGGGTCCGGGCTCACCGCGGACCAACTCGCCTCCGTGCAGTGGGCGCCGCCCGTCCAGGCCTCCACGTGGACCGAGTCCTACCTCGCGGGAGACCTCATATCCCCGGCCACCGTGCTCAGCGATACCTGGCTCGCGCCGCTCGTGGTGAACGGCACCGGGGTGGGTGCGCTCGAGATCAGGCTCGAGGCGGGCCGCGTCACCGGTCACCGCGAGGTGTGGATCCCCGAGCTCTCCGATGCGCTACGGACCCACGCCGCGGACCGGTTCGTGCTGGAGGAGGGGGATGTGGTCTTCCGGATCTCCGGGGATACCGCGCGCCCTGTGGGTCCGCCCGCCCACGAACTGCTGGCCGGGCGGATCTCGGTGCAGGAGTTCCAGCCGTTCGTGGCCGCCCGCCACTCGCCGGACGAGGAGCCACTCCCCGAGAGTGACGGAGAGCCCTCCCGGGCGCCCGTCATCGCCGCCGCCATCCTGCTCGGAGGGGTGCTCGCGCTCGCGGGCCTCCTCACGTGGTCCCGCCGCCCGGAAGGAACCCCATGAACCTGCTCGTGATCGACACCTCCGCCGGAAGCACGGTGGCCCTCGTGGGCGACGCCGGCGAGTTCCGCGGCGGCCACCCCGATCCGCGCTCGCACGCCGAACAGCTCGCGCTCGCCCTCGAGGGCGTACTCCGGGCGGGCCCCGCACCCGAGGCCGTGGTGGTGGGGACCGGCCCCGCCCCGTTCACCGGGCTGCGCGCCGGGATCGTGACCGCGCGGGCGTTCGCGTTCGCCCGCGGCCTCCCGCTGTGGGG
>JAUNRP010000009.1:0-2490 GCA_030544165.1 bacterium | reverse complement strand
CCCTCGACGCGGACCTCGGAGACGAGGTCACCGTGGCCACCGACGCCCGCCGCAAGGAGGTCTACGGCGCCTCCTACCGCGCGAACGGCCCGGACGACGTGACCCGGATCGGCGACTTCTACGCGGGCCCACCCGCCGGGCTCCCGATCGCCGGACGCCTGTTCGGTGACGTGGAGCTCTACCCGGACGTCCTGCACGGCGAGCGGGGCGGAATCGACCCGGCGTGCATGGCGCGAATCGCCCGCGCCCGCGCCGCCGCAGGCGCCGAGCAACCCACCGAGCCCCTCTACCTGCGCCGCCCGGACGCGCAGGTCCCCTCCCGCCTCTCCCGGGCGACGACGCCGGGTGGGGCGGGCACCACCGGGTCACCGTCCGCCGCGCCCCCCTCGAAGGAGACCCCCAGCGGTGGGTGAGGGGGAGGCGGAGGGGGCGCCGCCGTCGTCGGGAATGCTGCGGGACCTGGGGGAGGCGGACCTTCCGCGCGTGCTGGAACTGGAGGCGGAGCTGTTCGCGCCGGACGACTGGAGCGCGGGCATGTACCGCGAGGAGCTCGCGCAGGCCTCGCGGCGGTACCGCGCGCTCGAGGTGGAGGGGCGGCTGATCGCGTGGGGCGGGGTGTACTGCGGAGTCCAGGCGGAGATCCTGACGATCGGGGTGGATCCGGCGCACCGCAGGCGGGGACACGGCTCGCGGCTGCTGCGGGACCTACTGGAGATCGCGGCCGCGCGCGGCGCACGGGAGGTGTTCCTCGAGGTACGGGCGGATGACCCCGGCGCGCAGGCGCTGTATGCGGGACACGGGTTCGAGCCGCTCGCGATCCGGCCGAACTACTACCCGCGGTCCGGACGTGACGCACTCGTGATGAGGCTGGGATCACCACTACTACGCGAAAAGATGACCAACCCGGGCCGTTAGTGCGATTGGTGTGCACGAGACGTGACTATGCTGTGAGGGTGGTCTCGACAGTAGTGACATCAAAGACGCTGGCGCCCAAGAGGCGAGCCCGTGACACCACCGTGGCGTGGAAGATCCTGATGGCCGTCACCGGCCTCTTCTTCGTCTTCTTCGTGCTGGTGCACATGTATGGGAACCTGAAGATGCTTCAGGGTCCAGAGGCATACAACGGGTACGCCCACTGGCTCCGGGAAGCCTTCTACCCCATCCTTCCGCACAAGGGTCTCCTCTGGATCCTGCGGATCGGCCTGCTCGTGAGCCTCGCGGTCCACGGGTGGGCGGCCGTGAAGCTGTGGGCACGCGCCCGGGCAGCCCGCGGCACCCCCTACGTGGAGCGCAACACGCTCGCCACCTCCTACGCGGTGCGAACCGTGCGGTGGGGCTCCATCATCATCTTCCTGTGGGTGGTCTTCCACCTCGCCCAGTTCACGTGGCTGGTGGTCAACGTGGGCTCGGACCTGGAGCCCTACGAGCGCATGATCGCCACGTTCGAGCAGTGGTGGTGGGTGCTCCTGTACGGAGTGGTCATGGTGATCCTCGCCCTCCACGTGCGGCACGGACTGTGGTCCTCGTTCGCCACCCTCGGTGGGAACAAGAAGAGCCGTGAGCACATGCTCAACGTGGTCTCGATCATCCTGGCCGCCGCCCTCGCGATCGGCTTCATGATCCCGCCCCTGCTCATCTTCCTCGACGTCATCAACTAAGGGAGCCCGCTCGAATGACTGCCACACCGATTGACGCACTCTGGACAGAGGGCACCCCGGTTGCCGATACGAAGGCCCCCCGCGATGTGCCGCTCAAGGACCGCTGGGAGAGCTACAAGGCCCACGTCAACCTGGTCAACCCCGCCAACCGCCGCAAGCTCTCGATCATCATCGTGGGCACCGGCCTGGCCGGCGGCGCCGCCGCAGCGGCCCTGGGGGAGGCCGGCTACAACGTGAAGGCGTTCGCCTACCAGGACTCGCCGCGTCGCGCGCACTCGATCGCCGCCCAGGGCGGGATCAATGCCGCGAAGAACTACAAGAACGACAACGACTCGGTCTACCGGCTGTTCTACGACACGGTGAAGGGCGGTGACTACCGCGCCCGGGAGGACAACGTGTACCGCCTGGCCGAGGTCTCCCCGCACATCATCGACCAGTGCGTGGCCCAGGGCGTCCCGTTCGCCCGCGAGTACGGCGGACTGCTGGACAACCGCTCGTTCGGTGGCGTGCAGGTGCAGCGCACCTTCTACGCCCGCGGCCAGACCGGCCAGCAGCTCCTGATCGGCGCCTACCAGGCGCTCCAGCGCCAGGTGGCCGCCGGGACCGTGGACATGTACTCGCGCCACGAGATGATGGAAGTCATCGTGGTGGACGGCAAGGCCCGCGGCATCATCGCCCGCGACATGGTGAGCGGAGAGATCCAGACCCACCTGGCCGATGTGGTGGTGCTCGCCACCGGCGGCTACGGCAACGTCTTCTTCCTCTCCACCAACGCCATGGGCTGCAACGTGACCGCCGCGTGGCGCGCGCACCGCAAGGGCGCCTACTTCGG
>JAUNRP010000008.1 GCA_030544165.1 bacterium | reverse complement strand
GGGTGATGATCGCCTCCTCGCGGTTGTTCACGACGTCGTCGAGAACTTGCGCGTACTTGGCGCGGGACTCGGTGTAGCTGAACGTCTTCATGGAAGTCCTCCTGTACGGAAAACTGTACGTGTGACCTCATGCTCAGTCAATGGTCGCGGGCGATCCGGGCGCCCTACGGTCGAAGACCTTAGGTTGATGTCGTGACCGATCGAGCTGATGAACGGCTGGAGCCTCTGCGCCTTCCGGGATTCCGGTTGTTCTGGTTTGCGAGCACGGCAGGGTTTCTTGGCGTCGCCGTCACCGCCGTGGCAATCGATGTGCTGGTGGTTGATGTGTTGGGCGCCAGCGAGGTCGAGGTCGGCATCGTGAAGGCCGCTCAGTTCGTGCCCTACCTGCTGGTGGGGTTGGTGGCGGGGGTCCTGGTCGATCGCTGGCGCCGTAAGCCAACCCTGGTGGTGGCCCACGCGGCACAGGGTGTGCTTCTGCTGTTTCTGCCTCTCCTGTGGTGGTTGGGCGCCGCGCAGGTGTGGACCGTGGCCCTGGTCCTGATGGTGGTGGGCACGTTCGGAGTCGTCAGCGCGGCGGCCGAGCAGTCGATCCTGGTCGATCTGGTGGCGAGGGATGCGCTCGTCGGGGCAAACGCGAGGCTGGGGCAGTCAATGACGGTGACGCAGTCGGCGGGCCCACCGTTCGCAGGACTCATCATCGGCCTCCTCGGCGTGGGTTCTGCGTTGATAGCCGGCTCCCTGGCCCGAATCCTCGCAGCGATCATGATTAGCCGGGTGCGCATTATCGAGCCTGAGCAGGCGGGAGGGGATCGGCGCCGGCTGGTGGCCGATCTGGCCACCGGGCTGAGGTTCATCTACCGGCATCGAACGCTGGGGCCATTGGCGATCTCCACCCACGTGTGGTTCCTGGCGAACAGCGTGGCTCTCACCACTCTCGCGTTGTTTGCCCTGCGTGACCTGGCCATCTCCGGCGGCGAATACGGCATCGTTCTTTCCGCCATCGGTGTGGGTGGGTTCCTGGGGGCTCTGAGCGCGCCAAGGCTGGGGCGCCGGATGAGGGAGGGGAACGCCCTCATCACCAGTCGGGCGCTGTGCGCCCTCGCCTGGGTGGTGCCGCTCGCCACCGCGTCGGGTGCTCCGCCGCCCGTTTCGGTTCTGAGCCTCTGCGCAGGCATGTTCCTTTACGGACTCGCGATGGGCGTGGAGGATCCCAACGAGATGAGCTATTGGCAGGCGGTGACCCCGCGGGCGTTGCTCGGCCGGGTCAACGCATCTCGACGCACCGTGAATCGTTCCGTGGCAGTGGTCGGTGCCATCCTCGGCGGTTGGCTGGTCGGGGCGGTCGGTTCGCGAGTGACACTAGGGATCGTCGTTGGGCTCTTCGTCGCGGCATCCGTGATCGCGGCTCTGTCTCCCCTCCGAGGAGTCAGAGTCGGCGAGAATCAATGATCCGCGGCGGAGTGACGTCGTAGGTCGCGGCCACCATTCCAGTCTCTGTGGTGTGGCTGCCGCGCAGGGTCAGGAGGACGTCCTCGTTGAGGGTCTCGAACAAGCGCCGTCCACTGCCGATCAGCACCGGCGCCCAGGAGATCGTGATCTCGTCGATGAGCCCGGCACGGAGGAAGCTCTGGATGGCCTGCCCGCCGTCGACGTAGACCTCGCGTGACCCATCTTCGTCGAGAAGCGCAACCGCGTCATCCACGCTGCGTGCGACGGTGACATGTTCTGTCTCAAGGGGGAGCGATCTCGAGAGGACGATGACGGACTTGCCCGCCCACATGTCCGGCCATTCATCGAAGCCCGTGACAGTGTCAAACGTGCTGCGGCCCATCACCACGTGGTCGACAGACGGAAAGAAGGTCTGCCAGTCCAGCGCAGGGCGCGAGGAGTCTATGTGGGCATGGTCACGTCCCGGCGGAGGGGTGGTCAGCCAGCCGATATCCCCGTCGTTCCGTGCGATGAATCCGTCGAGGCTGGCCCCGATGAAGACTCGCCCTCTCCACCTGCGGTTGTTGCTCATATCCAGGTCTCCCACAGTGTCTCGATGGTTTCTTGGATGAGGTCAGCCTCCGGGTCAACCGCCTGCCGGAGCATGGCTCCGTTGAGCGCGTCGAAGAGCACGGCAGCGCCGCGCTCCGCATCCGGGAGGCGCTTCAGCTCACACGCATCCAGGAGGGCGGCGACGTATCGCTGCTCACGCGCCCACCCCTCGGCCAGCATCATGCGAAGCTCATCGTCCATGACGTCATCCACCAGCTGGGTCAATCCCTGCGCCACACCCGCCGCGCCTGCGAGACCGAATCTATGGTGAGCCCACGTTCGCAGTTCGTCGATCGCGGACTCACGCCCGAGCGGTCTCTCTGGTATGCCGCCCAGCCAGCGTCTGCTGAGTGCGCTCTGTATTCCCCTGCGCGATCCGAACCGCTTGATCAGCCCGGCTGGACTGAGTCCTGCAGCAGGTGAGACCTCCGCGAGCGTCCACGGTTGCAGGCTGTCTCTGCCCACGAGGGCATTCGCGATGCGGGCCAGCACCACGTCCTGATCTACCGTCCGAGGTCGCGCCATGCAGTTAGTGAATCAGCATTTACTAATCTCGGTCAAGTGGCATGTGGACGGGTGTGCTGGGTGCTCACCACCGGCTGCGGCGGACCAGGGAGCGCGGCAGGAAACGAGCCCGGAGCCATGTGCCACGTGGGGCGTTGCTGAACAGCGCCTCCGTGACCGCGCGGACGTGGCTGACCCTCAGATGCACCCCACCCCCGGTGCCGCCAGCCCTGGCTCCGCTTCCCCAACGCTCCGCGCCGTAGGCCGCCACGATGTCTTGGGCGTGGTCGAGGGGTGCCCCGCCAAGCGCGCTCCGCTCGGCAAGGCGCTCCACAAGCGCCTCCGGCGTCTGGGCGCGGAGCGCCTCCACCTCCGTACGCCCAACAATGCCGAGGTCAGAGACAGCATCACTGAGCTCCCGCCACGCATTCACTCCGGCATCCCGCCCAGCGCGGATCGCCGCGAAACGTCGCCGGGTCCGGATAATACGGATCAGCGCCGGCAGGCACAGCAGCAGGACCAGACCGAGTGCACCGAGCACCCACGGGACCAGCCAGCCGAGCGACTCCGCCTCCGGCTCCTCCACCATGGGCTCCGGGGCCTCCGGCTCCGGCTCCTGGGGCAGCACCGGATCGATCGTCGGCTCCTCGGGCATCACCTCCGGAACCTCGGGCTCCGGCGCCACGGGTGGCGGTTCCGGGGCCTCCGGTTGGTCGGCGCGGAAGCCCGCTCCACCGGGCGTGGGTTCGAAGGCCAACCATCCCGAGCCCTCCACGTAGATCTCCGGCCACGCGTGGAGATCGCCTCCCCGCACGGCCACCCGCTGCTCTCCCTCGGCCCGCGAGGCGTATCCCACCGCGAGCCGGGTGGGCACCCCGAGGTGCCGCGCCATGATCGCGAACGTGGAGGCGTAGTGCACGCAGAACCCGGAGCGCTCCACCAGGAACGACTCCATCACCCCGTAGTGCCCGCCGCCGTCCATCCCGGGGGTGTAGGGCGCGGCCTCGTCGTACACGAACGCGCCCGAGGTGAAGAAGTCCTCCAGGGCGTAGCCCACCTCGAGCCGGTTGGTGAGCCCCCCGGCCACGTCCTCGGCCACCGAACCCACGCTCTCCGGAACCGGGGCCGGCAGCGCGAGGTATCGCGCCAGCGCCTCCGGCGCCGCATCCACATCCGCGAACACGCCCGCACCCCGGTAGGCCCCCTCCTCGAGCGCCCCGCGCACCCCATCGTCCGCCACCATCGGCGGCGCCGCCGCCGTGTACTCGTCGCCCCCGGAGGTGGTGGCCAGCCGCGAACGCGCCGTGTTCGATTCGGCGAGCCAGAGCCACTCGATCGCGTTCAGGCCCTTCTGCACCTCGACCGCCTGCACCACGGACTGGGGGAGCGGCAGCCACGTACTCACGAGTCCGCGCATCGTCACCGTCACCGAGCGGCCCTCCGGCAGCGGCGCACTCGCCCCCCCGGGAGGAAGGCCGCTCGCATCGCGCGGCTGGTCCACGCTCATCCCGGCGCCCGTGAGCTCATCACGTGGGGTCCAGCGCCCGTCGTCGAACGTGGAGAGGGTGGCGAGCAGGAAGCGGACGGCGCCCGGCTCGGTGGCGGTGAACGCGAAGGCCTCCGCCTGGCTCCGGGCTCGCAGGTCCTCCGCGAGTGCCACGGTGACGTCCGGAACCAGGCCGGAGGTGGGGCCCACCATGACGGAGTGGTTCCACACGGTGTCACGGGTGGGCGGGGCGATCGTGACCGCGCCCCAGCCGAGCGCGGCCGCAGTGCCCACCACCACGAGCCCGCGCAGGTTGGGCCGCGGGGCGCGTAGCCACACGAGCAGGAGGAGGCCGAGCCCCGCGATCACCATGGTGACCGCGCCCGCGGGAACGCCCGTGATCACCTGGGGGATCACCAGGACGAGCGCGGGAAGCAGGCCCGCCGGGAACGCCGCACCGAGCGCCGAGTGCAGCAGCATCGTCACGATCGCCCCGGCGAGCGCCACGAACACGAGGACGTGGGTGAGCTCGCTGGCCACCGGAACGGGCGCGATTCCCTCGATGGTGCGTAGGAAGAGGTCCCGCACCTTCTCTCCCGTGTCCGGGAACCAGAACGCGGGCCCGCCCACCGAGGCGAACCATGCGGACCACGCGCCGGCGCCGATCAGCACGCCCGCGAGCGCCGCCGCCGTCCGTTCCCGGGGCCAGATCGCCCGCACGATCGCCGCGGGCAGCAGCACGGCCGCGCTCGCGCCCACCGCGGCGGTGATCCACGCGCCGCCGTCCAGGATCTCGCCCTGGTGGCTCAGCGCGAATGCCCACAGCGCCGTGAGGACTACGGCCTCGACGACGACGCGCAGTCCCGCTCCGATCCCCTCCCGGCGCGTCGTACCTGATCCCTCGGCCGGCCTAGCCATCGCCGGCTCCGTTCGCGCCGAGGTTCTCGAGGTGCCACCCACGCGGAATTCCGACGCTGGGGATGGTCCTCAGGGCGAGCACCACTCCCGGGGTCAGGGCAGCGAGCTGCTCGCTGACGCGGCGGGTGAGGGTTCCGGCGATCGCGGTGACGGCGCCGGTGGGCGCCTCCTCCGGGGGCCGGTTCTCATGCCGGACCACGGCGAGGTGGCGGAGGATTGGGCCCTCCTCGGTGAACACCTGGCTGGTGAGTCCGTGGTGGAGGCGCACGGTTCGCCCCTCGTTCAGCCAGTGGAGGGCAAGGGTGGCGGCGGCGGAGACTGCGTCATCGAACTCGGCGGGGGTGCGGTAGCCCTCACTCGAGGTGACCAGCAGGATGGTGGTGTCCGTCTCGCGCTCACTCTCCGGGAGGTTCACGAGCATCTCACCCTGGCGCGCGCTCTGCTTCCAGTGGATCTGGCGGAGCGCGTCGCCGCTGCGGTAGGCCCGCAGTGCCCCGCCCGGGAAGCCGGAGGGGGAGCGCAACGTGGTGCGCCCCTCGGACCCGCGCTCCCGAACGTGGGGCGCACGGGGAAGGAGCGGGAGGTCCACGAGCCGGGGGAGCACGAGGAGCGGAATGCGGGCGTCCAGCCGCGTGCGGGCCCCGATCAGACCGAGGGGGTCACGGGTGAGCACCTCCCGGACCGCGGCGTGCGCCGGTCCCCGGGAGGGCGCTGCCCACTCCACGCGAACGTGCGTCACACCCCTCGCGCGGATCCGAACCGGGACGGTTCGCTCCTGCCGCCCGAGCGTGAGGGTGATGAAGGCCCGGAGTGGGACGGGGAAGCGATGGGTGAGGCCCACCGAGAGGTGGAGGGGGTCCCCCGCGTGGGGCGTGGGCGAGGAGGTGGTGATGTTCGCGCGGAATCCCGCCAGGAGCGCCGGTGTCACCGCGATCAGGGCGGCGAGCGGGAGGAGGGCCGTGAGGACCGCGGCCAGGTAGAGCACATCCCGCAGGCCGATCACCCACCACGCCAGCGCGAGCGCGAGCGCCGTGAGCAGGGTGCCCCACCCGAGGGGGGTGAGGGCAACCCGAGTCCTCATCCGCGGTCCCTACCGGAGCCGGGTGGTGCTCACGAGCTCAGCAACGATCTCTGAGGCGGCCTGGTGTTCGTCCCTCATCGTGGGAAAACGCCCGTGCGGCACGATCCGGTGGGTGAGGGTGGTGGCCGCGAGGAGCGCCACGTCATCCGGGGTCACATAGTCCCGCCCGCCGGTGGCCGCACGTGCCCGCGCCATCGCGGCGAGGTGGAGGCCGGCCCGCGGGCTGGCTCCGAGCTGGATACCCGGGTGGGTGCGTGTGCCTGCCACGATTGCCACGAGGTAGGCGGCCACATCCTCCGCCAGTCGCACCCGGGCGACCGAGTCCTGGGCCGCCACCACCTCGTCCACTCCCGCCACGACGGTGGTGGCATGCGCGGATCCTGACTCCGTGGAGGTCAGCATCTCCACCTCGGCGCGGTCATCCGGATAGCCGAGCGCGATCCGCGCCATGAAGCGGTCCCGCTGGGCCTCGGGGAGCGGGAAGGTGCCCTCCATGTCCTGCGGGTTCTGGGTGGCCACCACCGTGAAGAGCTCCGGCAATCGGTGGGTGGTCCCCTCGATGGTGACGGAGCGCTCCTGCATGGCCTCGAGGAGCGCGGACTGCGTCTTGGGGGTGGCGCGGTTGACCTCATCGCCCACCACGATGTTGCTGAAGATGGGCCCCGGGTGGAATCGGAAGGTCCGTGACTCCTGATCGTAGATCGAGACACCCGTGACATCCGTGGGCAGCATGTCCGAGGTGAACTGGATCCGCCGGACGCTCGCGTCCAACGAGCGGGCAAGGGCGGTTGCCAGCGTGGTCTTCCCGACGCCGGGCACGTCCTCCACGAGCAGGTGGCCGCGCGCCAGCACCGTGGTGATGGCCGTGCGGATCGCCTCGTCCTTGCCCTTGATGACCTTCCCCACCTCGGTGGCGATCCGGCGCGCGAGCTCCGGGACCGGCGGGGATCCGGTGGCCTCCGCGGACGGGGAACGCTCACTCATGGGGCCACGCTACCAACCGAGTCCGTCACGGGCGGAACGAGTCCGCGGGCGTCAGGAGCAGTCGATCGAGGCCTCCACCTGGTGGCTCGCAGAACCGGTCATGTCCGTGAGGGACCCCTGGAGGGTGGAGATGTTCCCGCTCTTCGTGATGGTGATCTGTCCGAGACCCGAACCGCCCACGAGCAGGAGGCCCTCGCCGCTCGGCGATGTCTCGGTGGTGAGGAGGGCACCCTCGCGGCTCCCGCCCATGTCCGTGAGCACGAGGCTGACCTGACCCCAGCCGCTCTCGCTCCCCGAGAGGATCGCGGACTCCTCGTTCTCCGCCTCCGTCATGCAGATGGACCGGAGTCCGCCCTGCGCCACGGCGGTTCCATCGATCGAGAGGACGTTCGTGTCGTACTCGCCGCCGGTCATGTCCTCGAAGGCCGGAATGCCCGGAAGGGGCTCGCCCGGGTCAGCGGGATCTGCTGGGGAAGCGGGATCCGCTGGCGAGGCCGGATCGGTCGCCCCTGTTCCGGGAGCAGGGTCAACCGGGGGAGCAGGGTCCTCGGTGCCGGGCGCGGGGGCCGGGTCCACCGGCGTGGTGGGCGCGGAAGTTCCCGGGTCAGCCGGCCGGGTGGGGACCACAGGCGCCTCGCCGTTCCCGCAGGCCGTGAGCCCGATGGCGAGCGGAGCGACGGCGAGTGCGGCAAGTGTGCGGGTTGCAAGCTTCTTCATGGCGGTGTCCTTCCCCAGACATCATGTAACCGGCGTCAATCATGGTGGAGGCACACCTGCCCCGCAAGGCGAGTGGGGAATACCCCTCCGGCGAACCCTGTTACAGCGAGTGGAACCGAGACGAGGAGATCCCATGGCAACCACGAACCTCACCGAGGACACATTCGTTGAGACGATCGAGCAGGACGGGATCGTCCTGGTGGACTTCTGGGCCGCCTGGTGCGGCCCGTGCCGCCAGTTCGGCCCGGTGTTCGAGAAGTCCTCCGAGAACCACCCGGACATCACGTTCGCCAAGGTGGACACCGATGCGGAGCAGCGCCTCTCCGGCGCCCTCGGGATCTCCTCGATCCCCACGGTCATGGCCTTCCGCGATGGGATCGGGGTCTTCTCCCAGCCCGGGGCGCTTCCCGCGAACCAACTGGAGAAGGTGATCGAGGCGGTGCGCAACCTCGACATGGACGAGGTGCGCGCCACGATCGCGGAGAAGGAGAAGGACGCCGGCTCCGCCTGAGCTAGCGCTCTGCCACCCGTCCCAGCAGGTGCCGCAGGGCAGAGCCGAGCGTGAGGTGCCGGAACTCGTACCCGGAGGCACAGGCCCCCACCGCCGAGACCTTCTGGGAGGCACCGGCGAGGAGGCGCGCCCCCTCCCGCCCCAGGAGGGCGATCGGCCCCACCGCGGGCACCGGGAGCACGGCGGGACGGGACAGCACGTGGCCGAGCTCGCTCGCGAACTCGCCCGAGGTCACGGGCTGCGGAGCCACCGCGTTGAGGGGCCCACGCACCCCCGGATCGAGGGCGGCGTGCGCGTAGAGGCCCACCACGTCGTCGAGGGAGATCCAGCTCTGCCACGCGTCACCGCCGGCGAGCGGCCCACCCACCCCCGAGCGGAAGAGCGGGAGCTGCACGGCGAGTGAGCCGCCGAGGGGGCTGAGGACAAGTCCGGTGCGGAGGTGGGCCACCCGGAGCCCCGCCTCCCTGGCTGGCTGGGTGGCGCGTTCCCACTCGACGCACACGTGGGAGAGGAAGTCCGAGCCGGGAGGGCTCTCCTCACCCACCTCGCCCGCAGGATTCGCACCGTAGTAGCCGATCGCGGAGGCGGAGATGAAGGCCCCCACTCCGGCGGCGGCGGCAGCCTCCGCAAGGAGCCGCGTGGGCCCGATCCTCGATGCGGCGATCCGGCGCTTGTGCGCGGAGGTGAAACGTCCGGAGATCGGCTCCCCGGCAAGGTGGATCACCACATCCACGCCCTCCAGGGCCGCAAGGTCCACCCACCCCCTCTCCGAGTCCATCGCGATCGCCCCCGGCGTGGCGTGCCGCTCGCGGACGATCGGTACCACCGTGTGGCCCAGCGCGGAGAGCATCGCCACGAGCTGGGTGCCGATCAGGCCGGTGGATCCGCTGATCGCGATCCGCAGCGGGGGGCCGGGGTGGCTGGCGCCGAACTGGAGGTCACCCAGGAGCTGGGCCTGCCGGTAGGTGGAGACGCGTGCGATCGCCGTGCGCACGGCGCGCTCCGCGAGGCCGGGGGAGCGGGCGGGGAGGGCGAAGTCCACCTCGTCCCGGACCCGCGTGGTCTGCCCCAGGTCCTCGAACACCCGGCGGTGCTCCCAGCGGCGCAGCGGGCCGCGCACCAGGCGATCGGTGTACTCCCGGCCGGGGTGCACCCGGGCGAACTCGGTGGTGAGCCGTGCGCCGGGCGCGGCGCGGATGCCCAGCCTCGTCCGGGCGCCGGGAGTGATCCCGCCCGCGGGCTCCTCGAGTACCTCCGCCAGGAAGGGCGGGGTCAGGCGGCGGACGGCACCCGGCCGCGCATTCCAGTCGTAGACCGTCTCGCGGGAGAACGGGACCGTTGAATCGAATCGCAGGGCGACCACTGAACCTCCTTCGCCGTGCAGTCTCGCACGCGCGCGGAGCCCGGTTCGGCGAGTTTGCGCGGGTGCGGCAGAAGGTTCACAGCACCCTCACAGAATCATCAGCCCGGGTCGTAGGCCACGATGAGCTGGCCCTGGTGATTGGTGTACAACCCGGTCACCACGGACACCGTCTGCCCGCTGGCGGTGGCCGCATCAACGGTGCAGCCGAGCATCCGGTAGACGGTGGCGGAGTCGTTCGGGAGGGTGCGGATGGGCTGGTTGTCGAAGGTGACCGCAGGGGATCCCGCCCAGGTGACGATGCCGACCTTGTTATCGTCCCGGTCGAACTCGAGGACCGCCTCCATGATGTCCGCGCAGGTGTAGGTGGGGTGGAGGGCGGCGCCGGCGACCCCGGCGGGCGGATCCTCCACGGTGTATCCACCCGGCACCCCGGCGGCGGCCCGGATCCCCTCGGTGGTCTGGAGGTAGCCCACCACGAACGCCACCGCCACGCCCACGGTCGCGAGCCCGAGGGAGATCCAGGTGACGAGGTTGGAGCGCGGAGCACTGGTGTCCACCGCGTGCCCGTTCACCGCGGGAACGGTGCGCGGGTCCACCCAGGGGGCCAGTGGGATGTCCGGGATGTCCTTGCGGACGTGGTGCGTCCACTTCCGGCCGTCGAAGTAGCGCTCGTCGCGCGGGTTCTCCGGATCGGTGTACCACCCGGCACTCACCGTTCTCGCCTGCATGGCATTCCTTCCACTCGTGTGCCCATCCCACCACACCACCGCCCGCGGGGGCCATGAGAGGAGGGGGGCTCAGGCGAACGCGGCCGCCACGGCCAGCTTCAGGGCGGTGGAAAAGCGCGTCTCACGCTCCTCGGAGGACATGTCCTCGGAGCCGTCCAGGAGGTGGTCCGAGACCGTGAGGACGGTGAGGGCCTGCTTGCCGTACTCGGCGGCGATCGCGTACATCGCCGCCGCCTCCATGTCCACGCCCAGCACCCCGTACGCCGCCAGTGCGTCCACCTGGCCGGGGACCACCATGTAGAAGTGGTCCTTGGAGACGATCGGCCCCACGTGGACCCGGTCCTCCTCACCGGCGGCGGCCATCGCAGCGGCCGCGAGCTCGAACGAGGCCACGGCGGAGAAGTGGATGCCCGGGATCCGCATCGCGTTCATCCCGGAGTCCGTGTGGGCGCCGGTGGCCACGATCACGTCCCCCACCTTCACGTGGTGGGCGATCCCGCCGGTGGTGCCCACGCGGATCACGCGCTCCACACCGTAGAACCTGAAGAGCTCGGTCACGTAGATCCCCGCCGAGGGCTGGCCCATCCCGGACCCCATCACGGAGAGTGGGCGGCCCTGGTGGGTGCCCGTGAAGCCCAGCATCCCGCGCACGTCGGTGACGAGCCGCGCGTCATCCATCAGTTGGTGCGCGATCCTCTCCGCCCGCTTCGGATCCCCCGGCATGAGCACTGCGGGGGCGAAGTCGCCCTCGGCGGCGGAGATGTGGGGGGTGGCCATGGGCGCTCCTTCGGGTGGGGTGTGTGCCAATCCTGCCACGGAGGTGGGGCAGAATGGACAGGGAGACCCCGATCAGAAAGGCCCCGATGGTCCGCCTCGTCGCATTCGACCTCGATGACACGCTGGCTCCCTCCAAGTCCCAGATTCCCGCAGAGGTGGCGGACGCGCTGCTGCGCCTCCTCGAGGTGGCCGAGGTCTGCATCATCTCCGGCGGACAGTGGAGCCAGTTCCGCGATCAGGTGATCGATCACCTGGATGCGGACACCTACCAGCTCCGCCGCCTCCACCTCATGCCCACGTGCGGCACCCGCTACATCCGCCACGACGGCGAGAAGTGGTCCCAGGTCTACTCCCAGCCCCTCTCACCGGAGGAGCGGGAACACGTGAAGCACCACATGGAGGACGAGGCCCGCGAGCTGGGCCTGTGGGAGGAGGAGACCTGGGGCGAGGTGATCGAGGACCGGGGCACCCAGATCACCTTCTCCGCGCTCGGCCAGAAGGCACCGCTGGAGGCGAAGCGCGCATGGGATCCGAGTGGTGAGAAGAGGGCCGCACTCGTCCGCACGCTCGAGCCCCTCCTTCCTGAACTCGAGGTCCGCTCCGGCGGCTCCACCTCGGTGGACGTCACCCGCAAGGGAATCGACAAGGCCTACGGCATGCTCCGCCTCGGCGAGCAGACCGGCATCCCGCTCGACCAGATGGTGTTCGTGGGGGACCGGCTCGATCCGGACGGCAACGACTACCCCGTCAAGCACCTCGGCCTGAAGTGTGTGGAGACGAGCGGGCCCGAGCAGACGGCCGGAATCATCGAGGACCTCATCGCCACCATCACCGCCGGGTCGCAGAAGTGAGGCGCGCGGCCGGCGTGATCGCCCTCGCCCTGGCACTCTCCCTGGCGGGCTGCGGCGATTCGACCGGCCGCGTGAGGAGCCAGCCGGGCCTTGCCCTCGGGTCCGCTGAGACCCGATACCTGGAGCCCGCGGTGCCCCGCACCTCGGACGGCTCCCTCCTCCTCCAGCCGGCCGCGGATGCCACGGGCATGTCCGTGGCGGTGGCCGGCCTCCACTACGAATCCGCCCCTGCCGTGGTCCTCGCCACGGATGCCGCTGATCCCGCCGCCCTCGAACTCGCCGACTCCTACGGCATCCCCGTGCTCGCGCTCCCGGCCGAATCCACCCCCGAGCAGGAGGCGGTGGTGGCCGGCGAGGTGGCGAGGCTCGGTGCCACGCTCGCCCTCCCCGTGGGCCGGGACGTCCCCGAGTCGGTGACGGGCGCGCTCGCCGTCCCCGCGGACCCGGCCGCCGTCAAACTCCCGCAGGCTGCCCAGGCCGGGGACCCGCCACCATGGGTGGCCCTCATTTCCGACGACGAGACCGCAGGTCTGGTCCGTCCGCTCGCCGAGCGCGAGGGCGGGCAGGTGGTGGTGGCCGCCCAGCCGGGCGCGTCCGGTGCCGCGATCGAGGCGCTCTCCGCGAGTCCCGACGCGCCGGTGGTGGCGTTTGGCCCGGGATTCCCCGACGAGGCGACCCTGAACTGGCAGATCGCCACGGCCCGGACCGGAGTCACCCTTCCGGGCGGAGATACCCAGACGATCGAGGGAGACAAACTCTACGTGGCCCTCTACGGCCACCCGGGGGCCCCCTCGCTCGGCCTGCTCGGTGAGCAGGGCGTGGATGCCACCGTGGCGCGCGCCGAGGAGCACGCGGCCATGTATGACCACCTGACGGAGGCCACCGTGGTCCCCACCCTGGAGATCATCGTGACGGTGGCCTCCGGATCGCCCGGTTCGGACGGCAACTACTCGAACGAGTTCCCCTCCTCCCACTACCTGCCCCTCATCGAGGCGGCCCACGAGCACGGCCTCTACGTGATCCTCGACCTCCAGCCGGGGAGGACCGACTTCCTCACCCAGGCGAAGATGTACGAGGACCTCCTCCGCCTGCCCTACGTGGGCCTCGCCCTCGATCCCGAGTGGAGGCTCGGCCCGGACCAGGTCCACCTCCGCCAGATCGGTTCCGTGCAGGCCGCGGAGGTGAACGAGGTGACCACGTGGCTCGCCGATCTGGTGCGGGAGAACAACCTGCCGCAGAAGCTCTTCATCCTCCACTCCTTCACGGTGAACATGGTGCAGAGCGCACCCGAGGTTGACGTCTCCCGCCCGGAGATCGCCTACATGGTCCACGTGGACGGGCAGGGCGGCCACGGCGCCAAGGTGGGCACCTGGAACCGGCTCCGCGAGTACCTGAGCCAGGTGCCCTACTGGGGTTGGAAGAACTTCTATGACGAGGACGTGCCGCGCATCATGACTCCGGAGGAGACCATGAGCGTGGTCCAGCCCACCCCGCTGCTCATCACCTACCAGTGAGGCGTTTACCATGAACCCCATGACGCAGCGCGAGGTGAGCCCGGACGAGGACCTGCTGGACGAGGAGCGCGAACTCCTCGCCCTCGATCGTGGCCGCGCGAGTGAGCACCAGGTGGCCGGCGGGGCGCCCCGGGACCTCGCCTGGATGATGGTGATCGGTGGGATCGTGGGGCTCTACGCCTCCCTCCAGCTCGTGATGGCGGAGATGACGATCCTGCGCAACCCGGACGCGATCCTCGGGTGTGACATCAACCCGATCCTCGCCTGCTCCACCTCCCTGTCCATGTGGCAGTCCCAGCTCCTCTTCGGGATGCCGAACGCGCTGGTGGGCACCGCCGTGTTCGGCCTCGTGATCGGCGTGGGCCTCATGTTCCTCGCCGGGGCCCGTGTGGCGAGCTGGTTCTGGCAGCTCATGAGCCTCACGGTCCTGGCCGGCCTCGCGTTCGTGGCGTGGTTCGCCTACCAGTCGATGGCCAACATCCGCACCCTCTGCCCGTGGTGCATGGTCTCCTGGGCGGTGGTGATCGTGGTGGGCTACCAGGTGATCGGACGCGCCGCGCAGGCGGGCCACCTTCCCGTGGGGGAGGGCGCCTCCCGCTTCCTGTTCCGCGAGCGCTGGCTACTGACGATCGCCACGTTCGCGATCATCATCGCGCTCATCATCATCACCTTCTGGACCCAGTGGTCCCTGCTGCTCGGGATCTGACTCAGAGCCTCGGCGACGAGATCGAGGAGGGCACGAACGCCCCCCACCCCATCTCCCGCAGGGCCTCCCGCACCCTCTCCGTGGCGGAACGGAGCTCCGAGGTGTCGGCCGCCCGGGCGTTGGAGAGCGCGATGGCCGCCTGGTCCCACGCCGGAATCACGTGGAGGTGGGCGTGCGGCACCTCGAAGCCGGCCACGATGAGCGCCGAGCGGGGCGCGTCGAAGGCGGCGCGTTGGGCCCGGCCGATACGGGCGGCGACGACGGCGGCGTGACCCAGCACGTCGTCGTCGAGGTCCGAGAATTGGTCAACGGGCACGCGCGGGACCACGAGCATGTGACCGGGCGTGATCGGTTCGATGGTGGCGAAGGCGACCACCACGTCGTCGGCCCAGGCGAACAGGCCGGGGATCTCGCCAGCGATGATCTTCTCGAAGACGGTACTCATGGCCCCATCATGCCGTGCGGTACGCTGGGGGGCATGAGGACTGGTCTTCTCCTTAGCTAGCCGCACGGCATCCGTGCGGCGAACCTCCCTGCCCGGGAGGTTTTTTCATGCCTCGGGAGAACCACAACGCATGTGAGGGATCGATGACTGAGAACACCCCGGAGTACCGCTACACCGCCTCCATGGCGGAGCAGATCGAGCTCGCCTGGCAGGACCGGTGGGAGCGCGAGGGCACCTTCCACGCGGACAACCCGTCGGGGCCGCTTGCGGGCGAGAAGGCGGAGCGGGAGAAGTTCTACCTCCTGGACATGTTCCCCTACCCCTCCGGCAAGGGCCTGCACGTGGGCCACCCGCTGGGCTACATCGCCACGGACGTGGTGGGCCGGTTCGAGCGGATGCGCGGCAAGAACGTGCTCCACGCCCTCGGCTACGACGCGTTCGGACTGCCCGCCGAGCAGTACGCCATCCAGACCGGGCAGCATCCGCGCATCACCACCGAGGCCTCGATCGCGAACATGCGCCGGCAGTTGCGCCGCCTGGGCCTCGGCCACGATGACCGCCGCTCCGTCTCCACCACGGACCCGGAGTACGTGCGCTGGACGCAGTGGATCTTCTCCCAGATCTTCAACTCCTGGTTTGACCCGACGGCGCCGAACGAGGAGGGGACCGTAGGGCGGGCGCGCCCGATCTCGGAGTTGATGGCCCAGTTCGAGTCCGGCGAGCGCGAGACACCGGACGGCCGCGCCTGGGCGGAGCTCTCCGGGCGTGAGCGGGATTCCGTGCTCTCGGGCTACCGGCTTGCGTTCGTGGCCGAGGCGCCCGTGAACTGGTGCCCGGGGCTCGGCACGGTGCTGGCGAACGAGGAGGTCACGGCCGATGGCCGCTCCGAGCGCGGCAACTACCCCGTGTTCAAGCGCAACCTCAAGCAGTGGATGATGCGGATCACCGCCTACGGCGACCGCCTGATCGACGGCCTGGACACGGTGGAGTGGCCGGAGAAGGTGCGCCTCATGCAGCGCAACTGGATCGGCCGGTCCGAGGGGGCGTACGTGGACTTCCACGTCTCCGGCGCCGCTGGGGAGCTGTGGACCGAGCCGCTGCGGGTGTTCACCACCCGCCCGGACACGCTGTTCGGCGCCACTTTCATGGTGGTCTCCCCGGAGCACCCGCTCGTGGACCCGGCCGCGGGAGTGGTGCCGCAGCAGTGGCCGATCGGTACCCGCGACGCGTGGAGCGGTGGTGCTGGAAGCCCAGCGGCCGCCGTCGCCGAGTACCAGAAGCGAGCCGCTGCGAAGACGGACGAGGAGCGGGCGGACGACGCGCGCGCGAAGACCGGCGTGTTCACCGGTATGTACGCCGTCAACCCCGTGAACGGGGGCGAGATCCCGATCTTCGTGGCGGACTACGTGCTGATGGGCTACGGGACGGGCGCCATCATGGCGGTGCCGGCCCACGATGCGCGCGACCACGCGTTCGCGAAGAAGTACGACCTGGACATCGTCGAGACGATCCGGCCCGCCGAGGGCGGTACGGATGTGCAGGAGGAGGCCTACCTGGGGGACGGCGCGGTGGTGAACTCCTCCAACGCCGAGGTCTCGCTGGACGGGCTGGCTAAGGCGGACTCGATCGCGCGGATCACCGGGTGGTTGGAGTCCAAGGGCCTGGGCGAGGGCGCGGTCACCTACCGGCTGAGGGACTGGCTGTTCTCGCGCCAGCGCTACTGGGGAGAGCCGTTCCCGATCGTCTACGACTCGGATGGCGTGGCCCACGTGGTGCCGGACTCGATGCTGCCGGTGGACCTGCCGGAGGTGCCGGACTTCTCCCCGCGCACCTATGATCCGGAGGACGCGGGCTCGGAGCCGGAGCCGCCGCTGGGCCGCTCGGCGGACTGGGTGAATGTGGACCTGGACCTGGGGGATGGCGTGAAAAGCTACCGCCGGGACACCAACACCATGCCCCAGTGGGCCGGATCCTGCTGGTACGAGCTGCGCTACTTGGACCCCACCAACGATTCCGCGTTCGTGGACCCGGAGGTGGAGCGCTACTGGATGGGGCCGCGCGCTGCCGGTGAGTCCGGTGGGACCGACCTGTACGTGGGCGGTGTGGAGCACGCGGTGCTCCACCTGCTCTACGCGCGCTTCTGGCACAAGGTGCTGTTCGACCTGGGCCATTTGAGCTCCTCCGAGCCCTTCCACACGCTCTTCAACCAGGGCTACATCCAGGCCTACGCCTACGTGGATGAGCGCGGCCAGTACGTCCAGGCGGACGAGGTTTCCGGGGATGAGGCCTCCGGCTTCACCTGGCAGGGCCAGGCGGTGCGCCGCGAGTACGGGAAGATGGGCAAGAGCCTGAAGAACATGGTCACCCCGGATGAGATGTACGCCGCCTACGGCGCGGACACGTTCCGGGTGTACGTGATGAGCATGGGCCCGCTCGATCTGTCCCGGCCGTGGGAGACCCGCGCCGTGGTGGGCTCGCAGCGCTTCCTGCAGCGGCTGTGGCGCAATGTGGTCTCCGAGGAGACGGGTTCGCTGACGGTGGTGGATGACGCGCCGGACCAGGAGACGGCCCGGCTGCTCGCGCGCACCATCACGGAGGTGAGCGAGGAGATGGCGGCGATGCGGCCCAACACCGCGATCGCAAAGCTGATCACGCTGAACAACCACCTCACCTCGCTGGACGGTGTGCCCCATGAGGTGGCCGAGGCGATCGTGCTGATGGTCTCGCCCATTGCGCCGCACCTGGCGGAGGAGCTGTGGGCCCGGCTCGGGCACGAGGGATCGCTCGCCTACGAGCCGTGGCCGGTGGTCTCGGATGCGTCCCTGCTGGTGGAGGACACCGTGACCTGCGTGGTGCAGGTGGCCGGCAAGGTCCGTGACCGCCTCGAGGTGCCCGCCTCCATCGGTGAGGACGAGCTGCGCGAGCAGGCCCTCGCCGCCCCCGGCGTGGTGCGCGCCCTGGACGGTCGCGGGGTGCGGACCGTGGTGGTCCGGGCTCCCCGGTTGGTGAACGTGGTGCCCGCGTGATGGAGGAGTGGGGCGCCAGGATTCTCCTTGCGCTCATCACCGCGGTCCTCACGGTGGGCCTGGCGTTCATCCTCCGGCGCGTCTCCGCACGGATGCGGCAGAACCCGAACCGGACAAAGGGGCACCCTGAGCGCCTCCGGATGCCTCGGTTCATGCTGTGGACCGGCATCTTCATCCTGGTGATCATGGGGCTCCTCCTGCTCGTGGCCTTCACGAGGGAGGACTCGGAGGTGGCCATGAAGGTGATTCCCTACTTGATCGGCCTCGGGGGAGTGTTCCTCATCGCCCAGTACGTCAACTGGTACCTGGTGGTGCGGGAGGACCACCTGGTCTTCCGGAACGTCTTCGGCCAGGTGCGCACCATCTGGTATCGGGACATCGTGGACCACCGCTTTAGCAACGGCGCCCTCACCGTCACCACGGAGGATGGGACGAAGTTCCGGGTGGCCCCGCAGTCCTACGACGTCACCCCGCTTCTCAAGAGCCTGTAGCCAGCGCCCCCCGCGCCTGACCCGACCCCGAGGCGGCCTGGCGGTCCTCACCTCGCGATGCGAATGCCTGCGCCGCCGCGGCAGCTGGAGGCATCTGCCTGCCCGTACTGGATGACATCACTCAGCGTGACTGTCGGTGTCGAGGATGTGTAACAGGATCTTAGATTGAGATACAATCGGTGGCACGACTGACACGAAGGAGTGATCAATGGCCCACGACACCGGCGTCCCCGATTTCGAT
>JAUNRP010000007.1 GCA_030544165.1 bacterium | reverse complement strand
CCTGGTCCCCGGCGCGTGGACCGTTTCCCAGGGGCACGACTACATCGAGGAACTCGAGGCCGATCTCCTCCGCGCGCTGCCCGGCATGCGCATCATCACGCACCTCGAACCGATCGAGGATCCCGCCAGCTACGAGGACATCCCGGAGGGCCACCTCCCGATCGCGCCGTCGCCGGGAAGTGCCGGGGGCGAGGGCAGCATATCCGGCGAGACTCCGCCCCGGACGTAACCCGTCCCCGGGGTCAGGATTCCCGACGACGGGGCCGCACCGGCCGTCGTCGGGGCACCACCCCTCCACCGACATGCCCGCAAGGATCGCTCTGGCGGCGTGATATCACTGGGCATCTGTGATCGGTAGGGGCATGTCCGCGAGGGGGCCGGGCGAGCATGTGGGCATGGGGGGCATCGCGGGCAGGTACGGGAGAGTGCCGCTGGACTACCGCTGGACGCGGGCGTTGCCCTTCCACATGGCCCAGACCTGGTCCTCGTCCGCGGCCATGCCGTAGTCGTAGAGCGAGGTGGCGGCGAGCGCGCCGGTGGCCCAGCCGAACTGGGCGCACTTCTCCACGTCCCAGCCCTGGAGGATGCCGTAGAGGACGCCGCCCACGGAGCCGTCGCCGCCGCCGATGCGGTCCATGACATCGATGTGGCGGAGGGGGGCGAGGTAGAACTCGTCGTCGTGCCACAGCAGGATGCCCCACTCGTGGGCGTTGGCGGACTTGACCTCGCGCAGGGAGGTGCCGATCCAGTGCGCGTTGGGGTAGCGCTCCTTGATGCGGCCGATCATCTCCTTGAAGTCGCCGATCTTCTCATCGATCGACTTGCCGCCGGCCTCCGGGCCCTCGATGCCGAGGCAGAGCTGGAAGTCCTCCTCGTTGCCGTAGAGGATGTCGCAGTTCTGGGCGATCTCGTGGAACGCGGCGGAGAGTTCCTCCTCGCGGCCCTTCCAGAAGGTGGCGCGGTAGTTGAGGTCCATCGAGACCTGCGTGCCGTTCTCGCGGGCCTTCTTGGCGAGGGCCACGCAGAACTCCGAGGTGGACGGGGACAGCGCCGCGATCAGGCCGGAGAGGTGCAGGATCTTGACGCCCTCCTCCACGAACAGCTTCTCCAGATCGAACTGGTCCACGTGGAGCTCACGGCCCACCTCGCCGGCGCGGTCGTTCCAGACGCGGGGCGCGCGCCCCCCGAAGCCCGAGTCCGCGATGTTGAACTGGTGGCGCAGGCCCCAGGCATCGCCCTGCGGGAGGTCCGGGCCCTCGTACATGAGGTTGCGCTTGCGCAGATCGGCCTTGATCATCAGCGAGATCGGGGATCCCTCCACGAACGCCGTGAGCACCTTGGCCGGCTCCCCCAGATAGGAGACCACAGTGGCCACGTTCGTCTCCGCGCTCGTGGCCTGCATCATGTACCGGTCCGCGATGTGCACGGGGGCCCGGTCCACCGGGGTGATGCGGACGCCCATCGATGTGGGGACAACCAGGGACCATGTGGCGTCTTCGCGCAGCTTCATGTCCAACTCCTTGGGCTCGTTGGGACGGCGTCGTCTCGTTGCAATCCACTGTAGGCAGCGGGCTGGAGGCTGTGCGTCTTGTTGCCATTCGTTCCCGCTCCTACGACGACGGCGGCGCCTACGGGCGTCCGCACCCGCACTTTCGCCCCTACCTGCGTGAATTTCTCACACTGTCGCGGTGAAATCACCGCGCAGCTGTGAGAGGTTCGCGCATATACGATGCTGGCTTCTTCTACGGAGCCTCTCGCCCATGCGACCCGTGGTCTTCCAGGATTCTCAGGTGCATCAGCGCCTCCGCCAACAGCTCGGACTCAGTGCGCTTCACAGTCTCACCGCCTCCGCAAGAACCCGATCTCGGACATCGGGTCTGAGCGATGAATCTGGGACCAGGTCTACCTCGGTCCCAATGAGGTCTGCGAGGGCATCTTCAAGAGCTGATAGCGCCAGGAGGCCGATGGGCTCCCTCATCGTGAACAGCAGGTCCACATCGGAGTCCGCCTGGTCCTCTCCCGTTGCGACCGAGCCGAAGACCCTGACATTCGTGCCGCCCGCCGCGCCCACAATCCGCCGGATGTCGGGGGCGAGCTGGCGCAGCCTGCGCCCACGGTGAGAGAGGGGATGGAACCGAAGAAGCCGCGACACCTCAGGCTGGCTGCGCCCGATCTCCCTGGCAATCTCAACCTGCGTCATCCCAAGATTCGCGGCACGCCGAACCTCCCGAACGAGTTCGGCCCGGGCCTCAGCCACGGCGCGGTCAGAGCGGCGTGCCACCTCCGCGAGCATCTCCATCTGGAAAATATAGCACGGCCTATATTCTCGCTATAGCATCACTCATGGACGAACAGCTCCGGGAATCCGGGCCCCTGCACATTGAAGCCCTGACACCCGGGGGCCACCTCGAACAGCTCGGAGGGTTCGACCTGAGGAATCGCGCCAAGCTCGTGGTGTGCCCGAGCGGCATCCTGCACCCGAATCCCGAACCGCGCTGCAGCTGGCACCTCGTCGTCGTCCACCACCTCGATGAAGACATCAACAGGACCGGGTATCTCTACCCACTTCTCGGCCGGCGCACCCTCGGGGACGTGCGGCAGGAGCACCCTCAGAGGCTCCAGCACACTCTCCAGCCGGCTTACCTGCAGGAACACTGACCCGATCTGACCATCGCCCATGCGGAGCGCCTTCCCTTTTCCCCGGGGCGTTCGGCGGCCACAATGCGCCGCGCCCGGAATGCCGCTGACGCGTACCAGAATCTCACTATTCGTAGTGCGTCCACATCCGCAGGACGTGGACCACGCGCTCCTCGGGCAGGACTTCGTAGACGAGGCGGTGCTGGATGTTGATCCGGCGTGAATAACACCCCGCGAGATCACCCACGAGCTTCTCGTAGCGTGGCGGCACAGCAAACGGATTCTCCGCCACCACGGCAAGGAGTTCTTGGGCCTTCTTCTTCAGGCCCGAGGAGGCGAGCTTTTTCGCATCCTTCTGAGCCTGACGTGAATAGACCAACGTCCAGGAACTGCTCACCAGTCAAGCGAGGTGGAGCCGGCCTCAACACCCTCTGCCCGCGCCTTCCGGAGCGAGTCAGACATCCCCGGCACGGATTCCAGGAACAGGGTCTCCTGGATGGCCCGCCAGTCGTCCTCTCCGATGAGCACGGCGTTGCCCCTCTGACCCGTGATGGTCAGCGGCTCGGACTCCTCGTTCACCTGATCGATCAACCGGTACAGGTTCGCCCGAGCCGATGTTGCGGATACTGACGTCACGTTTCCCACCTCCGTTCACAAGCGTACGTCATTACGTACGCCTTAAGCAACAGGGAGAACGAGTCTCCTCAGCAGCCCAAGAGCACCATGTCGCATTCCTGCTAGCGCCACCCCCCTCCCACGCGCAGACTTGACCCATGATCCCCCCGCGCGAGGCCTGCATCGCCGCCGTCGCCTCGCGCGATGCCCGCTTCGATGGCGTCTTCTACACCGGCGTCATCTCCACCGGAATCTTCTGCCGCCCCTCGTGTCCGGCCATGACGCCCCGCCCCGCGAACCTCACCTTCCACCCCTCGGCCGCCGCGGCCACCGCCGACGGATTCCGCGCCTGCCGCCGCTGCCGCCCGGACGCCACCCCCGGCTCCCCCGAGTGGGATATTCGCGCGGACACGGCCGGACGCGCGCTCCGCCTCATCGCCGATGGCGCAGTGGACCGCGGCGGAATCTCCGGCCTCGCCGCGCACCTCGGCTACTCCCCCCGCCAACTCGAACGCCTCACCCGCGCCGAGATGGGCGCGAGCCCCCTCGCCCTCGCCCGCACCCAGCGCGCGGTCACCGCCCGCATCCTCGTGGAGACCACCGATCTCCCGTTCTCGGACGTCGCCTTCGCCGCAGGCTTCGGCTCCATCCGCTCGTTCAATGACACGATCCGCACCGTCTTCGCCGCCACCCCCTTCCAGCTCCGCGCCCGCCGTCCGCGCCGTCACCTTTCCCCCGCATCCGGCCCCTCATCCACCCCGACGGCGGAGCTCACCGTCCGTCTCCCCGTTCGCCTCCCGTGGGACCCCGAGCAGTCCTTCGCACACCTCGTGGCCACAGCGGTCCCGGGAATCGAGGAGTGGACCGGCACCCACTACCGCCGCACGCTGCGCCTCCCCCGCGGTCCCGGCATTGTCTCGATCGCCCCGCGCGAGACCTATGCCGAGGCCACCTTCCACCTCACGGACCTCCGCGATCTTCAAGCTGCCACCGCCCGGACCCGCCGCATGCTCGATCTCGATGCCGATCCCGCAGCGGTGGCCGATCACCTGGGCCGGGACCCCCATCTCGCCGCGTCCGTTGCGGCCAGCCCCGGCCGCCGCATCCCGCGCTCCGCGGATGGCTCCGAGATGGCGTTGCGCGCCGTGCTCGGCCAGCAGGTCTCCACCGCCGCCGCCCGAACCCACACCGCCCGGATCGTGGAGCGGCTCGGGGATCCGCTCCCCCACCCGGACGGGACGCTCACCCACCTCTTCCCCACCCCGGAGGTGATCGCCGAGGCGGACCTTCCCGGTCTCCCCGCAGGGCGTGCCGCCACCCTCCGCGCCCTCGCGAACGCGCTGGCGGAGGGCACCATCGATGTTGGACCCGGCGCAGACCGCGCCGAGACCCGAGCACGCCTCGCCGAGCTCCCGGGGATCGGCCCATGGACCGTGGAGCTCGTGGCGATGCGCGCACTCGGGGACCCGGATGCGTTCCCCGCCACCGATCTCGGCGTCATCCGCGGCGCGGCCAACCTCGGGATACCCGGCGCCACCGCTCGTGAGCTGATCGCCAGTGCCGAGCGCTGGCGGCCCTGGCGCTCCTACGCTGTGCAGTACCTGTGGGCGGCCCACGAGCACCCCACCAACCACCTGCCGGTGGGCACACCCTCGGCCAGTTCGGGCACTCCCTCGCGGAAATCTGACGCACCCTCACGAGAAGGCAGGATGAACACATGACGCACCGGATCTACGAATCCCCGGTGGGCACCTACGCGATCGTCGTGGATGACCACGGCGCGGTCACCGGCATCTACCAGGCCGATCAGCGCCACCACCCGGGCCCCGAACTCCTCGGCGAACCCGATGACTCCGCAGCCCCCGAGGCCGCCCGCCAACTGGACGAATACTTCGCGGGCACGCGCACCACGTTCGATCTCCCCATGAACCCCGCTGGCTCCGAGTTTCAGAGAGCCGTCTGGCAGAAGATCGCCGCGATCCCCTTCGGCGGTCTCACCACCTACGGCCAGATCGCCGCGGAACTCGGCTCCTCCGCCCGCGCGGTGGGCAGCGCCACGGGCCGCAACCCCATCTCGATCGTGGTTCCCTGCCACCGGGTTGTCTCAAGTTCCAGCGCAATCACCGGCTATGCGGGAGGCTTGGAGACCAAGGAGTGGCTGCTGCGCCACGAGGGCTACACCATCACCCCAGCCCGGGGTGAGAACCCGAAGGCCACCGCGGCGCTGGTCTCCCCGCCGAAGTAGCCGGGCAGAGACCGCCACTCACGGAGCCAGGTCGGACTCCAGCACCGCGTAGGCGAGTGCGCTGAAGCTGACAACCGCGGGGGCCACGAGTCCGTCGCCGGGCCTGCTCGTGACGAGGATCGATTCGCTGCCGAGGAACGCCCCGCGCTCAAGATCGGCAAAGATCACTGTCACATGCTCCGCGTCGTGACCCGGAACCTGAAGCGCCACGGCCGGCCTACCAAGCCGGTCCAGCGTCTCACCGAGCAGCACAACCCCCTCGGTCCCTCCAAGCACCTCCCACAACGCGGCCCCCAGCAGGGGGTCCACCACGTACGTGGAGTGAAGTGCAATGAGCGCCTCGCCGATACAGCGAGCATCTCCCGGGCAATCCGGTGCGATCCGTTCAGCGAGGGCGGCAAAGTCCGTGAGAAGAAGATCCGGGTACTCCGCCCCCTCCGGGGGTCCCGAGGCCATCTCGTCCGAAACAACCGCCTCCTCCCGAGCGAGGGCAGCACGAGGCAACCGGCCATCTTCATCCAGTTCCTGGCCCCGCCTCTCAATGACGCGCGCGAAGCCGTCCGGGGTCAGTAACCGGTCCACACGCACCGCCTCGAGCGACGAGCTTCGCTCGCCGCTGCCCACCGAGTGGTCGGTGAGCTCCCACTCGTACGTCACCACACGCTGGACGGATCCATCCACGGCTCCACTCGCCTGGTGCGCGAGCGATTCGGAGAGCTGACTCACCACGGAGGCAACGCCACCATCCCCCATGACCATCTCGGCCATGGGAGGAGTTGGCGTCACCTCCATGTTTGTCGCTCGGTTCAGGAGGCTCACACCGATCGCAATCATGAGAACCACCACGCAGGCACCCGCTGCTACCACCATGCGCGGGAGTGATCGCGGGTGGTATCTGCGCCCTCCAGATTTCCTCGCCTCCTCGGAGAGGATCTGGTTCAGTCCCCTCTCCGCAGCAGCCTCGAACCTCACGCGGTCAACTTCGTCCAACGGCGGATGCCATGGATGCACACCCACTCGTGCCAAGAGTTCACGAGTCTCAGTTTCCAGATGACTTCGCATCTCGATCTCGGAATCCCGGGCCACTATCCAGCCCCCTTCCCAGAATCGTCAGATTCAAGAATCGACCGCAGGCGCGCTCGCGCCCTCATCAGGCGCATGCTCACGGCGTTCGGGCTGCAATCGAGGATGGCCGCGATCTCGTGGACGCGATATCCGTCGGCCACCAGCAGAACCACCTCTCGCTCCGAAGGAGGAAGACTCGAAAGCAGTTCGTTCCGGTCATCCTCGAACACATCGGCCACATCTGGCTCGCTTCCCCCGCCCACATGCAGGAGAGTCGTCAGAGATTGCAGCATCCTGTTTCTCCTTGCCTCTCCCCGTCGATGATTCGTTATCAGCCCCCTCATGATCTTGAAGGCAAGACCATGCAACTTCGCCTCCTCGCCCGGGCTTCGCGGGGGCGGGAGATCCTTGTTCCAGATGGTGCGCAACGTTTCGATGGCTGCGTCGCTGGCAGATTCAGCGTCCAGTTGGCGCATTCCGAACCGGAAGAGAGCAGGCTGAATTCGACGGTAGAACTCCTCGAAATCCCGTTCTTCCACTCCGGCTCTTCCTTGCCTCCCTGAGATGGCGATCGGCAGCCACGCGGAACGCGCGCACACCATCGACGCATGCCCGGCTATCCATCCGTACGTGGCGGATCTCCGTCGAAGACCACATCAGTGTCCCCCGCCAGATCCTCGGCAACCTCCGTTATCACGTCCCCGGCTCCACTCCCGGCTTGCGGCGCATCATCGGCCGTTTCCACTACCACCACGACCGAGATTCCCCGCTCGGAGATCTCAGGCTGGTTCTCGATTCGTGCCGTGATGGACTCCGGTACTGACCAACCTTCATCGGACCACACGGTGACCACCACAGAACGCGTGTCCGGCTCATATCGCGCCGCCATCGACTCGACCCCAAGAGTCGAGAGCTCCTCGAGGACTGCCAGCTCCACCGTGGAGCGGTCACCGAATGCAACGAAGTGCGGAGGGGCGGCCTCCACCACGATCCTCACGCCCGCAGAAGACGCCTGCCGTTTCACACTCTCGTAAGCGCTCTCGCTCACAACCACCACACCGTGGTCCTGGTGCCACGAGTGATCCACCACGTCCGATCCAAAGTGCTCGACCACGTGGGCCAGAAAGCGGGTGAACGCCTCCTGATCTCCCACTGCCGCGAGCTCCTGCTGAATCTGTCGATCGCCGTCGGTCGGCTCGCTGGCGAGTACGCTCGTGGCGCTCAGCGCTCCAATCATCACCAACGCCGATACCAGTGCTCGAACTCGTTGCGATCTACCCGTGCTGCTCATCTCGCCCTCCTTCGATCTGATCCTGAATTCGGCATTCCACACCTTCGGGAGAGTCCAGAAGGACCCGTCATCAGTTACATGTCCGGATTTCTCGTGAATCTCACGTTCCCCCTCTCAACCTCCAGCGCAATCACCGGCGATACGGGAGGCTTGGAGACCCAGCAACCGCCGCCACCCACGAGGGCCGCCCCGCCCCGGGCGCCAGGCACGAGAGGAGCAGGAAGTGTCCGTCAACCACCACGTCGCCGCCGAGCTCGCCGCCGCAGGAGGCCACGCCACCATCACCCCCCTCGGCGCCCAAACCGCCGGCGCCTCCCCCGGCACCGGCACCTGGTGCGTCACCCTGACCCGCGCCCTCCCTTCCTCCCCCGACGACGTGTGGCCCTGGCTGGTCCAGAAGAAGCGCCTGACCGCGTGGTCACCCATCGTCCCTGACGAGGACCTCACCTCCACCGGCACCCGGCGCTCCCGCGAGAACCCCACGGATGAGGACGTCCTGGCCGACGTCCTCGAGGTGGACCCCTCCCACACGGTCCGCCACCGGTGGGGCGATGCCACGCTCACCTGGACGATCGTGGGGATGTCCGCCAGGGAGACCGGCGGCACCCCGGTCACCCAGCTCACCCTCCAGCACGAGGCCGGCTCTCGCGAGGAGGCCATCAACTCCGCCGCCGGCTGGGACGTCTGCCTCGCGGTGCTCGCCACCCTGATCCGCCAGGGAGCCACCCCGGAGAACCCCCACCACAGCTCCAAGGGCACCCCCCGGCCCGCGGGGGCTGATCCCCAGAAGGTCAGCCGCGTCGTCGGGGAGAAGGCGCTGGACTACGGATGGGAGGACCTGCGCGCGAGGTACGCGGAGACCACCCCCGAGGCCTGAGCGCGCCGCGTGGCAACTTCCCAGAAGTTTCCGCAGGGCTCCGGCACATCCGTGACACTGGGTGCCAGTGAGAAGTCAAGCGAAGGAGCGAGACGATGGTGGATCTGACCGCCCAGCCGTTCAGCCTGGACGATGACGCCATCCGGTGGGTGGAGGAGACCCTGGCGGGCATGACCGATGAGGAGAAGATCGGTCAACTGTTCGTGAACATGGGGTCCTCGCGGGATGAGGACTACCTGACCGAGATGGTGCAGAAGTACCACATCGCCGCGGTCCGGTACCAGCCGGGGCCTGCGGCGGAGATCTGGGAGCAGAACCGGGTCCTGCAGACGAAGTCGAAGATCCCGCTGCTGATCGCCGCCAACACGGAGGCGGGCGGCAACGGCGCCTGCACCGATGGCACGTACGTGGGCTGGGAGATCAAGGTGGCGGCCGCCGGCTCGGACGCAAAACGCTACGCCTACGAGATGGGCCGCATCTCCGGCGTGGAGGCGGCGGCGATCGGGTGCAACTGGAGCTTCGCGCCGGTGGTGGACCTCTACCGAAACTGGCGCAACCCGATCATCTCCGTGCGCACGTGGAGCGAGGACCCGGACCAGACGATCGAGCTCAGCCTCGAGTACATGCGCGGGATCATGGAATCCGGCATCATGCCGGCGGCCAAGCACTTCCCGGGGGACGGGATCGATGAGCGGGACCAGCACCTGAGCTCGGCCCCCAACTGGTACTCCACCGAGGAGTGGGATGCCACGTTCGGGAAGGTCTACCAGGGGCTGATCGATGCGGGGCTGCCGAGCATCATGGCCGGGCACATCGCGCTGCCGAGCTACCAGAAGCACTTCGCGCCGGACTCGAACGAGTTCACCCCGGCCACGCTCTCAAAGGAGATCACCACGGACCTCCTGCGCGGGAAGCTCGGCTTCAACGGCGTGGTGGTCACGGACGCCTCCCACATGGTGGGGATGACCGGCTTCGCGAGGCGCAGGGACATCCTCCCGATGGCGATCATGGCCGGCTGCGACCTCTTCCTCTTCTTCAACGATCCGGACGAGGACTTCGGCTGGATGATGGAGGCCCTCGCGGACGGCCGCCTCACCCGCGAGCGCCTGGACGAGGCCGTCACGCGCACGCTCGGGCTCAAGGCCCGGATCGGCCTGCACACCGCCGCGCGCGAGGAGATCCTCCCGCCCAAGGACGAGGCGATGGCCCGCATCCAGCTCCCGGAGAACCTCGAGGTGGCGCGCGAGCTCTCCGAGCGGGCGGTCACCCTGGTCAAGGACACGGATGACGGAGTCCTGCCGATCTCCCCGGAGAAGCACCGCCGCGTGCTGGTAGTCCCGATCTCCGGCCCCAAGAACCCGATGGCCCACTCCAAGGGGCCGCGTGGCGCGGACCTGCTCGCGGAGAAGATGCGCGAGCGCGGCTACGAGGTGGAGCTGTACGAGTCGCTCACGGACAAGCAGTCCCGCATGACGGACGAGGAGTTCGCCGCCGCCGTGGTGGGGGCCTACGCGGGCAAGGCCCCCATCTCCGCGCTCACCGAGACGTACGACCTCGTCATCTCCGCCGCCCAGGTCAACGGCCTCATGCAGCCCACCGAGCGCGTGTACTGGCCGGCCTCCAAGGGCACCCCGGACATCCCGTGGTACGTCCACGAGCTGCCCACGGTGTTCGTCTCCTTCGCCTGCCCGTACCACCTCGCGGACGTGCCGCAGGTCAAGACCTTCATCAACGCCTACGACGCCCACGAACACACCGTCCAGGCCGTCCTGGACAAGCTCGAGGGCCGGGCCGAGTTCCGCGGCGAACCGTCCACGGACGTCTGGTGCGGCCTCCCGGACACGCGCCTCTGACCCGGCCTCCCAGGTTCGACGACGACGGGACCCGAGTTCCGTCCCCAGCCCACCATCCGCCCACTACCACCCGACGGCGAGACCCGAGTTGCGTCGTCGGCCCGACTCCCAGCCCACCATCCGCCCGCTACCCCCCGACGACGGGACCCGAGTTGCGTCGTCGGCCCACCAACCCCCACCCCACCTCCCGAAAGGACCACCCCGAATGGCCGAGATGCCCGCTGCTGCCCAGGTGCTCGTGGACTTCGAGCCGAAGCACGAGTTCTTTGTTGGGATCGATTCCGATGGCTGCGCGATGGACGCGATGGACATCAAGCACCTCGAGTGCTTCACGCCGGCGTACATCCTGGCGTGGGACCTGCAGCCGGTCTCCACGCTGGCGCGGGAGACGGCGGTGTTCGTCAACCTCGGATCCATCACGCGCGGGCTGAACAGGTGGCTGGCGCTGCGCCAGCTCCTGGACCTGCTGCGGGACCGCGCGGAGGTGGCGGAGCGCGGCGTGGTGATCCCGGACTACCCGGAGCTCACGGACTTCATTGATTCCTCCTACCCGCTCTCGGACAAGGGCCTGGCGGCGTGGGCGGCGGAGAATCCCTCCGAGACGGCTGACCGGATGATCCGGTGGGGGGACGACGTGAACCGCAGGATCGCGGAGATGGTCCACGGCGCGGGCCCGTTCCCGGGCGTGCGCGAGGCCATGGAGGCGATGGACGGGAAGGTGGACCAGATCGTGGTCTCCGCAACGCCGCTCGAGGCGTTGGAGCGCGAGTGGTCCGAGCACGGGTTGGCGCAGTTCATGGGCGTGATCGCTGGTCAGGAGATGGGCGGCAAGGCCCAGCACGTGCACTACGGCGCCAAGGGGAAGTACGCGGATGGCGAGCACATCATGTTGATCGGGGACGCCCCCGGAGACCGGGATGCCGCCGCCAAGGAGGAGGTGCTCTACTACCCGATCCTGCCCGGCAAGGAGAAGTTCTCCTGGAAGCGCTTCCGGGAGGAGGCGCTGGGGAGGTTCCTGGACGGGACTTTTGCCGGGGACTACCAGGCGATGCTGATCGATGAGTTCAACGCATTGCTGCCCGCGGAGGTGCCGTGGGAGACCGTGAGCGGGGACCGCACCGTGAGGATGCCGAGCGTCAAGCACTGACGTTCGGGCGGGGGTAGATTCCCGGTCCCGGATGTTCTGGAAACGCCTCCTCGACCTCATTAGAGTCAGGATCGATTTGGGCTTGATAGGAGGAGAGGGGTGGTCATGGCGCGCACAGACACCGTTCCGCGCATCCTGCCCGCCATCGATGAACGCACTGATCGATACGTGGCGTTCATGAGCCCACGGCGGCTCGTGGAACTCACCCCGGGACTCGCCCTGTTCCTCGCCACGGCGGAGGTGGACGGCCGGGTCCCGATCCTGGTGACCTCCGAGGACTCCGAGGTCAGCGGGCTCCTGGCGATGGAGATGGCCCGGTCGGGTGGGCGCTGGGCCGTCCGCCGGAGGGACGGCGTGGTGGTGGACGCGCTCGCGAACCGGGAACTCAGCAGCCTCGACGATCTTCTGGACGCGAAGCTCCTCGCCGCCCGCCCCCACGCAGACCTCGCGGGGCCGGACGATACGGAGGGGACCGCCGTCATCGGACTCGAGGTCCTGGCCCACCACCGGCCCCTCGCGGAGATCGAGATGGGCCGGGTGCTCGAGGACACGTGTGATCTCCTCGGCCTGGCCCGCCCCGACGTTTTCGGGGTCACCGAGCCCCTCACCCAGGTGTGGGACCGCCGCAGGCTCACCGCCCTCGCCCGTCACGAGATGCCCTCGAGCAGCCGCTTCCGCGTGGGAGCCCCGGGGGATGCCTGGTTCACGCTCAAGTACGACCGCGGGCCCACGGGGGTGGTGGAGCGCCTGCGCGGATGGGTGCCGGTGGGTACGTGGGAGGAGGCCGAGCCGCGCGTGGTCGACACCGCCGAGCGCCTCCTCGAGGGCCTGCACAGGGGCACCACCATGATCGCCGGGATCGTCTCCCTGATGGACATGGACTCGCGTGGCCGCCAGGGGGTGCGCCGCCGTCACATGGAGTTGCCGCGAGCGATCTACCTCGGCCCGTGGGCGCTGCGGGAAACCTCCGCAGACCGGGAACTCCTGGTGCGCGAGTTCGGTGCCCGCGAGCTGCGAGGAACGCGGGAGTCCTCCCTGCTCTTCCGATTCGACGGACCGCCCAAGGAGATCGTGCTTCAGCTCGCGCGCGGGATATCGGCCGTGGGCGTGCCCGAGATGCTGGCCGCGTTCGGATTGGGGGATGGCAATGGGCGCTGAACTCACCCTGCTGACCCCCCGGCCCGCGAGTAACCAGGAGTGGGCAGAGGCTGCCACGCGCGTGCTCGGCCACGGACAGATCATCAACTTCCACGGCGGGATGCGCGAGATCCTCGATGGGACCGATCGCGCCGTGCTGTCCTGGTGGCCGCCCCGCACCATCGAGAACGACCGACTCCTCGCAGAGGTGGACGGTTACACCCCCAAGGCGCGAGGTGGCACCCCGATCGTGTGGACCGACGTGTGCCTGATCCATGGACGTGAACGAGCGGGGAGGGCCGTGGTGGAGTCGCTCGCCACAGCACTCGGAGGCTCGGCAGTGGAGAGGAGCTGAGATGTCGAAGTGGAACCTGCAACCAGAGCCCATTGGGGGAATTCTGGACAACGTCCAGACATCGGCGCAGGAGGCAGCCGCGGAGCTCGGGGATGAGAAGTTCACCTCGATCTCGGACGACCTCGCGCTGTATCCCGACTCGGCTGACGGCCCGCTCCGCAATGGACTGTTCGGCTCGGTGCCGGCGGCCGTGGCCAACGTGCTCTCCGCAGAGAAGAGCACGATCGAGGGGATCTTCAACCGGATCCGCGGCGGAGTCATGGGGGTCGCCGCCGCCACCACCGAATACGTCAACTCCGATGGCGACATGTCGAAGGCAGCAGCGGCGCAGGAGGCGGGCATCGAATCCTCCGTGACCGGAAACTTCACCTTCTTCGATCAGTACGGCTACAACGATCCCCCGGAGGAGTCCCCCCATGGGTAGGAGCGACGGCACGCTGATCAACCCGATGGACTTCCCCATCATCAACCCCTCCGTGGTGCGGGACGCGAGCGGCAAGATCACCAGGATCGGACGGGACTTCGAGGAGAAGGTCTCGGACGTCCACTCCACCTGGAAGGGACTGAGGGGGCCCTACGAGGCTCCGGAGGCCGAGCAGGTGATCGGGCTCCTGGACCCCGCGCACTCGGACGCCGAGGACTACGCCGGGACGCTCGCCAGCATCGGCACCGAGCTCACCTCCTTCGCGGATGCCCTCGAACCCCTGAAGACGCGGATGGAGACCCTCAAGGCCGAGGCCTGGGAGTTCAGGCACAGCGTGGTCAACGGGGTCCGGAAGCCGGCTGTCCACAACAGGGACGGCATCGAGCTGACACCCGCTGAGATCGTTCCCTGGAACGAGGACTGGAACACCAACGAGCGCAACAACCGGTTCCATGGACGCATCAACGAGCTTGCTGCGGATCTCTCCAACGCCGAGGCGAACTGTGCGGACAGGATCAACGCCCTGGTCACCGGCGTCTGCATGGCCCCCGCTCCACGTGCGAGCAAGGAGCAGCTCAACGCGGCCAGCGCCGACTCCCTCCCCTGGGGCGCGGGTGGCGAATTCCAGTCGGACAACTGCGGCGAGTCGGTCGTACTCGCTGTCGGTGACGACTTCCTGCTGGGGACCTTCGAGGGAATCGGGTCCCTGATCGGCTACGACGTCCAGACGGGCGAGTGGTGGCAGGGCGATGTGGCCGCCCAGTCATGGGGCGGTCTGGGGAACTTCGCAGGATCGCTGCTCATCCTCCCCCTCGCTGGGACGGTCTCAGGGTTCAGCAGCGTCTTCGGGGTGGAGAACGGATTCACCGATTTCATGGGGGACCGTGTCGAGGTGGTGGGGACGGTCGGGGCGAGCCTCGTCAACATCGACCTCGCTGCCGAGGACCCCTTCCACCGGTGGAAGACGGACGGGGTGCGAGCGGGAACGGGAAGCATCCTGAACGTGGGCTCCTTCTTCGTCCCCGGGGCGAACGTGGCCACCGCATTCAAGATCGGAGGCCGAGGTGCCACCGTCGCCAACTCGATCGCGCGAGCCGTGGACAACGTGGTCCCCGGATCGTCACTCTTCGCCTCGAAGATTGCGGGGATCTCCAAGTTCGGTGACGAGGTGGCCAGCCTCGGTGACGACATCGCCGGGCTGGGTGACGACATCGCGCGTCTCGGAGACGATGCGGTCCGCCTCGGCGACGACGCGGTGGGACTCGGGGATGACGCAGCTCGCGTCGTCGACGATGCGGCAGGCTTTGGTGACGACGCGGCGGGACTGGGGGATGACGCAGCTCGCGTCGTCGACGATGCCGCCGGAGACTCCTCGCGCCTGAGCGACGACCTGTTCCCCGGATCTGGGGCGGATGACGCGGTGGGAGTGACGGACGACGTCGCACGGGGCGCCGACGAGGCTGCCGGCGGTGCGGCTGACGCACCCCAACTCCTCGACGACGCCGGGCGTCCTGTTCCGGTGGACGAGTCCGGTGCCCGCGTGGATGCGGGGTCCGGGCGCGAGGTGTTCGTGGGGCGCGATCGGAACCTCTACTACGAGGACACGGGCAAGCGGGTCCCGTTCAGTGACTATCCCCCGGAGCTGCCGAGCCCCACGAACATCGACGTGTTCGCCGAGCGGGCCAATCCGCAGAGCCACACGCCGAGCCAGCAGTACCTCGAGGGGCCGCTGGCCGAGTACGCGGACGCCGTGGACGACCACCTCGGCAACCGTGCGCGGACGGATTCACTGCTCGACGACCTCGGGCTGACCCGTGCGGACATCGCCCCGGGCCAGCTCGAGGACACCCTCTCCGGCCTGCGGAACGAGGCGGCCGGCAACATCGATACCCTTCGAGCGGTCGGTGAGCTGAGGGACGCCGTGGACGCCGAGCTGCTGACCCGGGCCGGTCTGCGTGATCCGGGCGAGGCGGCGGGGCTGGGTGCGGCACTCGACAACCACGCCGCCAACGGGATGACCACGATCATCGGTGACTCGACGCCGGGTGCCGCACGCGTCGACGCCGCCGCGGTGGGGAAGACCTCCGACGGCTGGAACCTGGTGATCGACGAGACCAAGGGCACCCAGACGAACCCGAGCCTGGGTGACAGGCGGATGCCGGACTCGAGCCGCGTCCAGCAGGGCACCACCGAGTACCTCAACGACATGTTCCGGGTGGACGATCGGATTCAGGACAGCCTCACAGGATACGCTGAGCGCAATCCCGGCTTCGCGGACGCATGGAACGCGGGGCAGGTGTCCATCGAGTACCGGCTCGTGACGGCTCGACCCGATGGGTCCGTGGTGATCGAGAACTTCGTGATCGACTCGTCCCGGCTCCAACTGCCCACCATTCCCTAGGAGAATCCCCATGACCGATCAGTGGACGTCCGTTCCCTCCGAACGGGTGGTGGAACTGGCGCAGGCGCTGGTGGATCTTCCGTGGCCCGTGGCCGTGGAGGACATCACCCCTCTCCTCGAGGAACTCGGCTGGGTAGAGATCGCCCCCGATCTCTACACCTACACCACCGGGCTGGAGATCACTCCGGACCTGGCCACGGCGGCGAAGGCGCAGGGTGAGCTGACGTCCATCGACGTGAACCTCGTGGACTATGACAAGGAGCCCAGCGAGGAGCGCGAGGAGTTCGTGAAGGACGTTGGCGGGTCCAACGTCCTCGCGCTCTCGGATGTGTTCGGCGAGTCAGAGATCCCCCCGTTCCCGCGCCAGAGCGACATAGCGTTCTGGAACCTGCCCAACGGCGCACGGCTCAGCCACATCGTCACACCGAAGATGGTCACCCTGTGGGTGGACAGCCCCCGCATGGCCGCCGCCAAGCGGACCATCGCGAAGAACCCCGAGCTCTAGCCCTTCACGGCACCCGCCGTCACGCCGGTGACGAAGAACCGCTGGAGGGCGAAGAACACCACCAGCGGGATCGCCATCGAGACGAACGCCGCAGCCGTCACGAACTGCCAGTTGCCACCGAAGTTGGTGGTGAGGTTGGCGAGCGTGACGGGGAGCGGGTGGTTCGCCGGGACGGGACCCAGGAAGACGAGGGCCACCAGGAGATCGTTCCAGACCCAGAGGAACTGGAAGATCACCAGGGAGGCCAGCGCCGGGACACTCATCGGGACAACGAGCCGGAAGAAGATGGTGGCGTGGTTGGCGCCATCGATCTCAGCGGACTCGAAGACGGACCTGGGGAGGCCCCCGATGTAGTTGCGGAGCAGGTAGATCGCGAACGGCAGGCCGTAGCCCGTGTGCGCGAGCCACACCAGGAGGAACGAACCGGAGAGTGGATACCCGAAGAGATCCGTCCCGCGGAACAGGGAGAGCACCGGAACGAAGGTCACCTGGAGGGGTACCACCAGGAGGCCCACCATCGTGAGGAAGATGAGGTTCCTACCCCGGAAATCCATCCACGCGAAGGCGTAGGCGGCGAATCCGGCCACCATCGTCACGAGCACCGTGGCGGGGACCGTGATGTAGAGGCTGTTCAGGAACGAGTCCCAGATGCCGCCGCGGTTCAGGACGTAGTCGTAGTTCTCGAGGGTCAGGTCCCCGGGCTGGGTGAGGGCGGTCCACCAGCCCGACTGGTTCGTCGCCTGCGCCGTGCGGAAGGAGGCCACGAGCAGGCCGATCGCTGGGATCAACCAGATCACGCACGCCACGATCAGACCGATGTGGACCAGCGGATTGGTGCGCTTGGTCCCCCTGCGTGGGCCGGAAACCGGCCGGATGAGGCGGGAGGGGGCCTTGGTGACGGTTGCGGTCATCGGAGTTCCTCCTGCTGGCGGAAGCGGCGCACGTTCACGATCATCACCGGGATGGTGACGAGGAACAGGATCGTGGCCACGGTGGTGGCCCTCCCCGGTTGGTTGTACGCGTAGAGCTGCTTGTACATCTGGTTCGCCACGACCTCCGTGCCGAAGTTTCCGTTCGTCATCACGTAGACCACATCGAACGTCTTGAGCGCAAAGATCAGGACGGTGGTGGAGACCACCGCGATCGTGGGCGCCAGGAGTGGGAGCACCACGTGGCGGAAGACCTTGAACTCGGTGGCGCCGTCCAGGCGGGCGGCCTCCATGAGCTCCTCCGGGATTCCCTTGAGGCCGGAGGAGATGACCACCACCGCGAGGCCGGTCATCATCCACATGCCCACCACGATCAGGTAGAAGTTGTTCCACGGACCGTTGCTGAGGAATGCGTAGGGTTGTGCGCCGGTCGCCGTGATGGCGGCGTTGAGGGTGCCCACATTCGGATCGATGTCATACATGAGGCGCCAGATCACGCCCGCCGCCACGGCGCTGATGGCCATGGGAAGGAAGATGATCGAGCGGACGGCCACCTCGTACCTCACCCGGTCCGCGAACACGGCCACGAGGAGGCCGATGCCCACCACGAGCAGCGGCAGGACGACGGCCCAGATGATGTTGTTGCGGACGGCCACGAGGTTGTCCATGTTGCCGAAGAACCACCCGTAGTTGTCGAGTCCCACGAACTGATCGCCGGCCCGGTTGAAGAGCGAGCGCCACACGGTGGAGATCGCCGGGTAGACGAGGAACGTGAGGACGAAGGCGATGGCGGGGAGGACCCACAGCCACGGCCGGAGGCGGAGGGCGAGGCCCGGGCGTACGAAGCCCAGCACCTTCTCCACCAGGATGACGTACCCGATCAGGATGATCGGGACGCCGAAGATCACGATGAAACCGAGTGCAACCCGGTTCTCGAACAGAGCAGCCACCTAGCGCTCCTTTCCCACTCCGTTGGGGGGGGGGGCGGGGGGGGGGGGGGGCGCCCCCCGCCCCACGGCGTCACTTCTGCTTAGGAGTTGGCAGCTGTATCAGCAACGGCCGCGTCCAGGGTCTCGAGGATCGAGTCCAGGTTGTCCTGGTTCTGGGCGAAGTCCACCATCGCCTTGTTGAAGGCGTCGGAGACAGCGGCCGGCATGTTGTCAGAGCCGTCGAAGCGGAAGACCTCGGCGTTCTGGAGGATCTCGGCCGAACGGCGGTTGACCTCGTCCTGGTAGGAGTCGAGGGCAACACCGCTGTTGGCCGAGAGGAAGCCGCCGCGCTCCACCCAGATCCTCTGGGCATCGGCAGTCAGCAGGTAGTTGATGAGCGAACGGGCCTCGGGCGTGTCATTGAACATGCCGAAGAGGTCGCCTGCGCCCACCACGCCACCGGCGTAGTCCGGGTTCATGTCCGGGAACGGGAAGAAGTCGTACTGCTCCGGGGTGGCACCCGCCTCGTTCTGGAAGAAGTCCGTGATGAAGGAGGCCTGGTGGTGCAGGAGGCAGCTCTCCTCGCCCTCGGCGAAGAGCGGGTTGGCGGCGCGGCCGAAGCCGGTGTTCACGATCACGTCAACGCCGCCGTACGTGTTGTCCAGCACCTCACCGAAGGTCTCGAACGCACCCTTGATCTCCGGGGAGCTCCAGGCGAGTTCACCAGCGACCCACTGGTCGTAGGCATCAGGGCCGGCCTGGCGCAGGACGATGTCCTCGATCCAGTCCGTTGCCGGCCATCCGGAGGCCGCACCCGACTCGATTCCCACGCACCACGGGGTGGCGCCGGTCTCGCTCGCGAGGGTGTCCGCGGCAGACACGAGGTCATCCCAGGTGGCGGGAGTCTCGGCGTCCCAGACATCCGTGTTGAAGTAGATGAGACCCTTCACCGCCGCCTTGGTGAAGACACCCATGAGCTGGCCGTCCACCTCGCCGAGCTCGGCGAAGCCGTCCGGGGTGTTCTCCGCGTAGGAGGGATCGATGAAGTCGAGGGGCTTGAGCGCGCCCTGGTCCGCCCAGTCCTTCATGGCACCGGGGCCGGGGATTCCGGCGAGGTCCGGCAGCGTGCCGGCCGCGATTCCGGAGGTGATCTGCGCGGGGAGGTCACGGGAACCCGTGTACTCCACGGTCACCCCGGTCTCCTCCTCCCAGGGAGCAACCATCGCCATGAAGGAGTCCTGTTCGGCGCCGCTCCAGGAGCCGAGCACGCTCACGGTTCCGCTGAGCTCCTCGCCTCCGCCTGCTTCTGTGGTGGAATCACCGCCAGCTTCTGTGGTGGAGGTGCCACCGCCGCCGGCTTCAGTGGTGGTGTCGCCACCGCCATTGCCGCCGCCCCCACAGGCAGTGAGTGCGATCGCTGCAGCAGCAGCGGCCGCGAAGAACCCTTGACGGGTCGTGCGCTTGATTGACATCGCGCGGTTCCTTTCGTTTGAGGCGCCGCCCTCGAAGGGCAGAATCCTTCAGTCGCCTTGCCAACGCACGCTATTCCACTGGGGGAGGTGGGTCTACCGGCATCGAGCCTCGTTATGCACTCGTTACGTGGGCGGCCTACCCGGGGCAGCGCGTTCCACGTGGGCGGCAGCGCACCCCGGCGTCAGTTCCCCGGCGTCAGCGAGTTCCCGGGGGGCACCGCCCCCGCGGGGCCGGCGCGTTCCCCGGTCCAGCCCGTTCCACGGTGCGGTTTGCCGATTTTGTGAGAGGTCGGGCCCCGCGGAGGGCACCTCTCACAAAATCGGCAGAAATCCTGATGCCACTGAGGCCGGTGTGAACCTGTGTGACGCATGAGGTGCCGAATTTGTGAGAGGTCAGGGTCCGGAGGGGCCACCTCTCACAAAATCGGCAAAACTGCCGCAGGGCACGCGCC
>JAUNRP010000006.1:15707-22261 GCA_030544165.1 bacterium | reverse complement strand
CGCCGCCGCCCGCGAAGCCATGGCCGAGGCGGGGGTGGAGTACGTGGTTTCCGGAGAGGCCTTCCCCGCGCAGTAGCTTGCACCCCTCACTTTCTCCCGCACCTCCAGAACATGCCCGCACGGATCACAGTGGCGACGTGATATCACTGGGCACCTGTGATCCCCAGGGGCATGTCGGCGAAGAGAGCGAGCCGGCGGCGGCGGCGAGGGTCCGCGCGAGGAGCCAGCGCCAAGGGCCTGCAAGAACCGCCACCGCAGCCGTGGCCTAATCCTCACGGAGTGCGAGGGCTCCCTGGTACAACTCCCTCGTGGAGAGCCCCGTCCGGGCCGCCACGTGCGCCGCGGCGTCCTTGAGCCGCAACCCCATCGAAGCAAGCGCCGCCACCTCCGCGGCCGCCTCCGCCTGGTCCGCCCGCTCGGCCTCCGCTCCCCCGACGACGATGCTCACCTCCCCGAGCACGCCCCCCTCGGTCCTCTCCGCGAGTTCCGTCAGGGTCCCGCGCAGGACCTCCTCATAGGTCTTGGTGAGTTCCCGGCACACCGCGGCCGGCCGATCGCCCCCGAACGCCCGCGCCATCGCGGCCAGCGCCTCCGAGACCCTCCGCGGGGACTCGAAGAAGACCAGCGTGCGCGGATCCTGCGCAAGGCCCGCCAGCACACGGTCCCGCTCGCCATCCTTGCGGGGGAGGAAGCCCTCGAACGCGAAGCGGTCCGTGGGCAGTCCGGAGATGGCGAGGGCGGTCAGAACCGCGGACGGCCCGGGCAGCACCGAGACCCGCACCCCGGCGGCGATCGCCGCCTGGACCACCCGGTAACCGGGATCGGAGACGGAGGGCATCCCCCCGTCCGTCACCACCACCACGAACCGCCCCTCGCCCGCGGCGGCCACCACCTCCGCCCCACGAGCCGACTCGTTGTGCTCGTGCAGCGAGACGATCCGGCCCCCGATCCGGATGCCCAACCGCCCGGCGAGGTCAAGGAGCCTGCGGGTGTCCTCCGCCGCCACCACATCCGCCTCCTGGAGCGCGGCGAGCAGGCGCGGGGGCGCATCGGACACCTCGCCGATGGGGGTGGCGGCCAGGAGCACGGTGCCGGCGGTGGGGATGTTCACGCTCTCCAGTCTAGGATCGCCCCTGTGACCCAGAGCCCCACCTCCCCCACTGGCGCAAGTGCCAGCGGTGTGAGCCTCAGGCTCCTGACGGAGCGGGATCGGGAGAACGAGTTCCGCCAGCGGCTCGGACTCCTCGCCGTCGGGGAGCGCCTCGCCCAACGAACCCTCCTGTGGGGATGGCTCGGACCGATCCTCATGGCGGGCATCGCGGCGGTGCTCCGGCTCATCAACCTGGGCCACCCCGATCGCATCATGTTCGATGAGACGTACTACGTGAAGGACGCCTTCACCCTCGATATCCACGGGTACGCCACCCGTTGGGAGCCCGAGGATGAGGATGACCGGAACCAGTACTTCAACGTGGGCGACTACCGCGAGATGACGGACACCGCCTCCTACGTGGTGCACGGGGACCTCGGCAAGTGGTTCATCGCCCTCGGGATGCGCCTGTTCGCCAGTGACAACCCGTTCGGATGGCGGTTCGCCGCCGCGATCGCGGGCATCCTCTGCGTGCTCCTGGTGGGCCGGATCGCCATGCGCATCTTCCGCTCGGCTGGCCTCGCCACGCTCGCCGCCGGTCTCCTCGCGATCGACGGCAACGCCATCACCCTCTCCCGGATCGGCCTCCTGGACGTGTTCCTGGCGGCCCTGGTACTCGCGGGCTTCTGGGCGGTCCTGAAGGACAGGGACGCCAGCCGCGCCACGATGGCCCGGCGCCTCTCCCAGTGGAGATCAGGCCCCCTCGGCCCCGCCACGGGATTCCGCGGGTGGCTGATCCTCGCCGGGATCCTCCTCGGAGCCTCCGCCGGCGTGAAGTGGTCCGGGTTCTACGCCGCCGCGGTCCTCGGCCTCGCGGCATGGCTCTGGGACCTCAACGCGCGCCAACTCCTCAGGGTCCGCCACCCGATCGAGGGCAGCGTGGTCCGCGGCGGCATCCCGGCCTTCCTCGCCCTCGTCCCGGCCACGATCGCGGCGTACCTGGCGAGCTGGTTCTCCTGGTTCACCCACGAGGGCGCCTACATGCGCCAGTGGGCGGCCAACGAGCGCGCCCGCGGCCACGACGTCCCCCGTGACTGGCTTCCCGATTCCCTCAACTCGTTCATCGAGTACCACCTCCAGATCCTCAGCTTCCACTCCGGCCTGGACACGCCCCACACCTACGAGGCCCACCCGCTCGGCTGGCTCATCCAGCTCCGCCCCACCTCCTTCTACTGGCAGGAGTGGGAGGATCAGGACCAGATCGCCCTGTGCGGCGCCGAGCGCTGCGTGGGCGCGATCACCTCCCAGGGCAACCCGTTCATCTGGTGGAGCGCAGCGATCGCCCTGGTGCTCGTGATCTGGATGGCCGTGAAGTGGCGCGACGCCCGCGCCGGCATCATCCTCACCGGCTACGCCGCCACCTACCTCCCCTGGTTCATCTTCATGAACCGCACGGTCTTCCAGTTCTACACGGTGGTGATCGGGCCGTTCGTGGTGCTCGCGCTCGCCTACGCCATCGGGATGGTCACCCAACGCCTCGCGCTCGCGGGCACCTGGGATCCCGAGGCACTCGATTCGCGCCGGTACTTCCGCTTCCCGTACGGGAGGCGCGCCCGTCGTCGTGGGCTATCGTCCCCTCCCGACGACGCAGGCGAGGGTTCCGTCCCCACCGCACCCGCCGCCGTCGCCCCCGACGACGAGGGCGCAGGTTCCGTCCCCACCGCACCGACCGCTCGCTGGCGGCCCTTCCGGCGCCTGGCGCCTCCCGCGGCCCCCGCCCACCTGGACCCCCGCGATGCTCGCACCCAACGGATCGGGATGATCGCCGCTTCAGTGATCGTCGCCCTCGCGGTGATCGCCACGATCTTCTGGTGGCCGATCCTCACCGGCATGGTGGTTCCCTACGACTTCTGGCGGTTCCACATGTGGTTCCCCACGTGGGTGTGACCCTGCCCGGGCAGCCCTCCACAATCTCCACAAGAAACTGCCAGAGAACGCTCCCGTGATTCTCAGGGGGCACTCAGGAAGGGTGGGCAGATTAGTGGATGTCAGCAACCGGAGCTTCTGAGGGGATTCGAACGGAGGCTGACAGCAGGACCCGACGACACAGGTTCTGCACAACGGTTCCGCCGGACTGAGGGGAATGGCGGAACCCGCTGAGCGAGTAGCTTGGCTGACTGGTGATAGACCCCCGGCGCAGGACGCTGGGCCAGGTGCCTCCCCCCTGGGCCCGGGCCTCCTCCGCCGGGGGTCAGCCATTTCCGCTTCGGAGCATCACAGTCGTGGCACGGCGGCTCCCCGGGCCACATGCGAGAGGGCGCCACCCACACGGGTGACGCCCTCTCGTTTTCGCAGTCAGGTGCTAGGACTTCTTGCCCCGGAGGTCATCGACGATGTCGAAGACCTTCCACAGGCCGAAGGTCAGGGCGCCCATGGCGGCGAGCTGGAGGATCCCGGAGACGATCCCCCACCCGCTCGAGTAGCCGGTGAGCATGATGATCCAGTTGATGAGCGCCAGGAGCGTGAACACGGCCACCGCTCCCACCACGAGGTAACGGGCGAGGTTGGCCGGGTCCTTGGGGTTGGGGGCCGAGACCTGGAGGTCCCCGTGCGGGGAGCCGTAGGGGCCACCCTGCTGGGGGCCCTGGTTCCATCCGCCACCCTGCTGCGGAGCGGGTGCGGAGTGGGCCGAGGGGCCCTGCTGGTGCGCGGGGGTGCCCCACGAGGGCGCGCCCTGGGGGGCGGGTGCCGAGTGGGCTGAGGGGGCGTCGGGACCCTGCTGGGGGCCACCGGCGGGGCCGGGCTGTCCGGGCTGCTGGCCGAACGGCGGGTTCGGGGGGTAATTGGCGCTCACGAGCTTGTCCTTACCGTCTGTGGGATCTTGAAGCACCCCAACCCTATCCCCGTGGTCAAGAACCTGCCGCGTGGGGCCATCGCGGGACGCTCCGGGACGCTCTCGCGAGGCCGCGGTTAGGCGATCACGCCCTCCTCGCGGAGCACCTCCTGCGCGATCTTGAACCCCGTCACCCCCGCCGGCGCCCCCGCGTAGACCGCGGTGTGCAGGATGGTGTCCGAGATCTCCTCTGCCGTGCAGCCGTTGCGGACGGCGCCGCGCACGTGGAGCCGGAACTCCGCCTCGCGCCCGAGAGCGCCGGTGATCGCGAGCACCAGGAGGGAGCGGTCCCGGCGGGAGAGCGCGTCCCGGGTCCACGAGGAACCCCAGCACGCCTCGGTCACCCACTCCTGGAAGGGGCGGCCGAACTCGCCCGCGTTCTCGATGGCCGCATCCACGTACTCGGCGCCCACCACCTCACGGCGGATCTCGAGGCCCGCCTCGAACCGCTCACTGCTCACCTCTCCCCCCACGGGTCCGCGATCACCGGGTTGGAGAGCACCCCGATCCCGGGGATCTCCACCGAGATCGTGTCTCCGGGGGTCAGGAAGCGGGGCGGCTGCCGCGTGAAGCCGACGCCGGCGGGGGTTCCCATGGCGATCACGTCCCCCACCTCGAGCTCAATCCACTCCGAGATGTGCTCGATGATCGTGGGGATGTCGAACACCATCTCCGAGGTGTTCCCGTCCTGGACCACGTCCCCGCTGAGGGTGGTGGTGATCTGGAGGGCGTGGGGATCGAGCGCCTCATCCGCCAGTACCAGTACCGGCCCGAACGGCCCGGATGCGTTGAAGTTCTTCCCGCTCGTGTACTGGGTCACGCGGAACTGGTAGTTGCGCACCGAGACGTCGTTGAAGATCGAGTACCCGGCCACGTGGTCCATCGCGTCCTCGCGGGAGATGTAGCGCCCGGGCTTTCCCACCACGAACGCGAGTTCGCCCTCCCAGTCCACCTCGTGCGAGACCCGCGGCACGATCACCTCGGCGCCGTCCGGGATCAGGGTGGAGGGGAAGCGTGCGAACACGATCGGGATCTCGGAGACCTCCTTGCCCGCCTCCTTCGCGTGCGCGCCGAAGTTGCGGGCCACGCAGATCACCTTCGGCGGGTTCTTGATGGGAACGAGGGTCTCCACCTCCGCCCGGGGGATCCGCAGGAGGGTGCGTCGCGCGTCGTCGTCGGGAAGTCCCGTCACGTACTCGACGGCGGAGCGTGCGGTGCGTACGGCATCCTCGCCCCCCTGCAGGAAGGTGAGGGCATCGGACGGTGCCTCGGCGGCGGCGCGGGCGGCGGCGTTCGGGACGCCCTCGCTGGTGAGCCTGGCGCGGTGCGCGCGGTTGATGTCGATGACGTGGTCTCCCACCACGACGCCGAGCCGGTCCTCGCCGCCGTGGCGGAAATTGAGCAGAACGGTCATGTCTCCCTCTTCGGTGGTGTGGTTTCGGCTAGTCGGCGATATCGGGGTAGGTGGCGGCGCCGCGGTCGTACTGCTCCCTGGCGGAGGCGGCGTGGGAATCGCGGAGTTCCATGAAGGACTCGAAGTCGAAGGTCTCGAGGTCGATCGACTCGATGGGCGGATAGGGGCGGGTGAGCCCATCCCAACCGATCTGGTCCGTTCCCCAGTAGAACTCGAGCTGGTTGCCGTCCGGATCGTAGGCGTAGAAGCGCGGGTGGTTGCCCGGGCCGCCGATGCGGGCATCGATGATGGGGGCGCCGGCGTCTCTGAACTTGCGGTAGAGATCCACTAGTTCCTGCGGGGAGGCGAGCGCGAAGGCGATGTGGTGCAGGCCGTTGTGGGGGCCCTCGGGGAGGTCCTGGGCCTCGCGGAGCTTGAACACGGAGAGGACGTGGTGGTCTGATCCGGCGCGGAGGAATGCGCCCGCGATGACGGTGCGGCCGTGCCCGATCCGGCTCTCGCCGTAGTCGAACTTCTCCGTGAGCGTGAGGCCCACGAGGCGCGTGTAGAACTCGATGGTCCGGTCGATGTCTGACGAGGCGATCCCCACGTGCCCCAACGCTGCGACCCGCGCTTCCATCCCCACCTCCGTGGTGCTCGTGGCGGACGTCATCGTCCGCTCCCACCTTTGAGGCTATCAAGTGGGGGTGGGTCAGAATGTGGGAGTGGAGAGTGAGCGGAAACCCCTGGCCGCCATCTTCGATATGGACGGCACCCTCGTGGATGTGACGTCCGTGCGGCACTACGTGACGGGCAGGCCGCGGAACTTCGATCGGTTCCACCGCGCGTCCGCCTTCTGCCCGCCACACCGCTGGGTGGTGGACATGGCGCGCGAGCTTCACGAGGGCGGCGTGGTGGTGCTGGTGGTGACCGGCCGGGCCGCCCAGTACCGCCAGCTCTCCGAGGACTGGCTCGCGAAGTGGGAGGTGCCGTACTCACGCCTCGAGACGCGGGGATTCCGGGACAATCGCGCGGACTTCGTGGTCAAGGAGGAGATCCTGCTGCGCCTGATGGCCGAGTACGAGATCGCGATGGCCGTGGATGACAACCCAGACGTGATCTCGCTCTGGCAGCGCTACGAGATCCCGGTGGTGGAGGTACCCGGATGGGACCATGGG
>JAUNRP010000006.1:14474-15607 GCA_030544165.1 bacterium | reverse complement strand
CTACGTAAACCTCAACGGAGGTTAGGCATACCTTCCGCTGCACGCGCCAGTGCCTTCTCGATGAGGGAGCGACCCATGCCGTCAAAGTAGGTTGAATGCGTCACTCGTACGGTCTCGATCGAATCGGACCCCACGAGGACGATGTCCTTCAGGGGATCGTCGCGGTACTTAGCCTCGGCCTCGGCATATGCTTCGGTCGCGGCCTCTAGATTGGTGTTGAAGTCGCGCTGGTCGATGAGCTTGTCGATCTTGTGATCGAAAACCAGCAAGAAGTGCCGGATCTCACTCATTCTGTGTCCCTTCCGCCTGCCGCGCGACGTCCTCGCGCGCGGCTTCTCCCAGAATACGCATGGCCTCGAAGAGGTCGCTAGGGGGAACTTCGTCACGTTCGTAGTACTGGTCAATCTTGGAGAACACCGCCATCAGGCGCTGAATCGGCCGATCACCGTCCTGCTTATAGTTCAAGCCACTCCGGCCACCGAACGACTCAACGGTCTCTGCCCAGTCATGGAGGTCCTGCGTTCGCAGTTGAACCTCGATCGGCATGCCGTTTGTCTCCACGATGATATGCACGGCCCGGTACCCCGAGGCTCGAGGATCGGCAATGTAGTCGTCTACCTTGATGATTCGGGAGGACCAGCTCTTCTGGATCCGCCCGTGTAACGCGCGCAAATCACTCCGGCTGCCAAGGATCACCCGGCATCCTCCAATGTCCTGCATCGTCAGGAGATTCATCGAGGTCTCACGCTTCGTGAGCTTCTCGATGATCGTTTCTTCGCGCTTCAAACGTTGAGAGACCACGGCGTCGTTGAGATCGAGCGCCTTGCAGAAGGAGCGAAGCCCATTGTTGACCTTGAGCAGCGGATAGGAGAACTGCTTCCGGTACGCGGCCACGACGGCGAGGGCGTCTAGCCACTCATCCGGACCGATCTCGCCGCGATCGTACGCGCGTAACACCGAGGCGGCCTTCTTCACCTGGTTCCTACTGGGGAGGTCGACGGGCGCTCGATGGCGCGCCATCCTCACGCCCCGCCTTCCGGCCCGTCAGGGCCTGGCACCCCCGCATGAGATTCCTGTTCGTCCCGCGACGCGGCGCCTCCAGAGATCCCAAGGTGTGGGGCGACATTGATCGA
>JAUNRP010000006.1:715-14374 GCA_030544165.1 bacterium | reverse complement strand
CGTTGGGATTCCAACGAAAATTTGGTGGAGCTAGGGGGATTCGAACCCCCGACCTCTTCATTGCGAACGAAGCGCGCTACCAACTGCGCCATAGCCCCAAATGCGTGTGCAAGCCTATCACCGCTCCCGCAGCGGTCCACACCCGTCTGGGGTGAGGCCCACCACGTGGCAGGTGCGCTGCTCAGGCGCCGGAGGCGCGGCGGCGGGCCAGCACGTCGTCGAGCACGAACGTCTGCGCCTCCTCCACCGGCATTCCCGACGACGGCGCCGCCTGGGTGGGCCGCTCGGGTACTGCGCCGCTGGGGCTGGCTTCCGGCGCCCATGCCTCGGCCTCGCGGCGGGGAACATCGGCCTTGAGGGTGTAGGTGGGCACCGGCACCGGGACGGGCGTCCACTCGGGGCCGCCCTCCTGCGGGAGCGGGGCATCCACCGGACGCTGGGCCCTGCGGGACTCCTCGTCCTCCCCGATCTCGAGGAACACGGAGGGCTCGAGGTGGCGGGCGTGCTTGGGCGGCGCATCCAGATCGATGTGGGGCTCGGAGGAGTGGGTGCCCTCGTAGGGCGCGAGGATCTCCTCGAAGCTGATATCCACCGCGGCCACCGACTCGGCCCGGGCCTCCTCCGAGCGGAAGAGCCGCAGCCTCTGGTCGAACCGGGAGATCTCGGCCCGTGCCTTCGCGTCCGCTGCGCGGTCCTCCAACATGGCCTGGACGGCGAGGTATCCCACGCCGATCGCGAGCAGGGTGGGGACCACCGCCCACCCCCACGCAAGGGTGCCCGTTGAGACGAGCACCCAGAGGAGGGCAGCGAGCGCAGCGAGGACGGCGGTCAGCACGAGGCGGCGGCGGCCAGCCGCGGCCCGCACGGAGATCGCCGCGGCGCGCGATGCGCGGGCGGCGGCAAGTTCACGGGCGTTGACCCGGCGAGAATCAGGCGCGGTGGGGCGAATCATCGCGAGTGCCTCCGTTCTACGCTGCGCGATCTCCGGTTTGAGGACGGGGACCCGGTGTTCGGCCCTCCGCTCCGCCAGCGCGGGCGCGGCCACCGGTTCCACGAGCCGCAACATGGGTGAGAAGCGGTCCTCGATCCGGGACTCCGCGACCACCGCCTGACGGCGCGTCAGGTGGGGCACCAGGTACCCGAGGACGATCAGGGCAAGTGCGAGGAACACCCATCCTGAAAGATCCACACGTCCAAACTACGGACGCCGGATCGGCGCGGACCGCAGGCCGAGCGGCGTGTCTGTCATAGCGGCGCGGATGGTCACGGCGCAGGCGGCGCGGGCCGGATGGCCAGCCGCGCAGGAATCACTCCTCGAGTAGGAGGCACGGCACCTCGGCACCGGCGGACAACGTCCCCGTGCCCTCGGGAATCACGGCGTACGCGTTCGCCCGCACCAGCCCGGTGAGGGCTCCCGCCCGCGCCACCGGATCCCAGCGGTAGCCCTCTCGCGGAGAGCCCACCAGCCGCACCGGCACGAACTCGCGCACCCCCACCGCCGAGGCCCACTCCGAGCCCGCACGGGCCCGAACCGTGGGCCGGTAGAGATTGGGATGCCCCGCCATGTGCAGCAGCGCGGGCCGCACGAACGCCTCGTACGCCACCTGCACCGCCACCGGATCTCCGGGCAGGCACAGGACGGGGGTGGGAAACTCCTCCTCCCCCAGCGTGCCCACACCCAGCCTGCGCCCCGGCGAGAGTGCCACATCATCGAACCGCACGTTGCCCAGGGGCCCGATCACGTCACTCACCGTGTCCCCCTCGCCCAGCGAGAGCCCACCGGTGGTGATCACGAGGTCCGCCCGCACGAGCTGGTCCTCGATCAGCTCCCGCAGCGCCCCGTACGAATCCGGTGCCGCCCCCACACGGATCGCCACCGCCCCAGCATCCGCCACGCCCGAGGCCAGCGCGTGGGAGTTGGCATCGAACACCTGGCCCGCCCGCGCCGGCTTGCCCGGCTCCACCAGTTCGTCCCCCACGGAGATGATCACCACGCGCGGCTTCGGGTGGACCTCGATCCGCCCGCGTCCGAGCGCCGCCACGAGCGCCAGTTCGCGGGGCCCCACCCGCTCCCCCGCACGCAGCACCACCTCACCGGCGGAGGCCTCCGAGGCCCGCCGCCGCACGCCACTTCCGGCCGAGACCGCCCGCCGCACCCCCACCTTCGCGCGTCCCCGGTCGGTGAACGCGAGCTCCACCACCGCGTCCGACTCCTCGGGAAGTGGCGCCCCGGAGGCGATCAGGACCGCCGCACCCGCTGGGAGGCGCACGGGCCCGGCGGACCCGGCCCGCACGTCGTCGACGACGACGAGACTCACCTCCCGTACGTCCGCCTCGGTGACGTCAGAACTGCGGACCGCGTAGCCGTCTGTGGCGGCGCGGTCGGTGACGGGGAGATCGGAGGGTGCGACCACGTCGTCGGCGAGGACGCAGCCCACGGCATCGGGGAGGGCCACGGCGAGCGGCGGGAGGGGACCCACGATCTCGAGGCAGGCCTGCAGGTGGTCACCGACGGAACGCATGGGCCTCAGGCTAGTCGGACCACGGGAGGACGCTGGGGAGGCGGACCGGACACCCCCGTAGGAGGGTTCCGCGCCGGGCGTAATAGCACCTACGGAGGATGGTGCGCGCGTGCGCGGGTGAGATCATGGGGGCATGCCAGAGCCACTGCGGCTTCCACTCACCGTTGGACACGAGGTGGAGGACGCGAAGGCCGAACTTCGCAAGGTGATCCGAGAGCATCGTCGCTCCCGGAGTGCCGCTGAACTCGAACGTCTCGGCCATGAACTCGCGTCCCAGGGCGTCCAGGCGGTCGGAGACGCCCGCACGGTTGCCCTCTACGTGTCCACGGGATCGGAGCCACCCACCCTGCCCCTCCTCGATGCGTTGCACGCCCGGCGCATCCAGGTGCTCCTGCCCGCCCTCGGGCCGGGCCTCGCCCGCCAGTGGGCCCTGTACATGGGAAGCCAGGACCTCACCCACCAGGCGCCCGGCCGCCCACCCGAGCCATCGGGGCCACGGCTGCCCGCGGAGGCGATCCAGCGGGCGGACGTGATCATCACCCCCGCCCTCGCGATCGACGGGATGGGGAACCGGCTCGGTCAGGGCGGCGGCTGGTACGACCGGGTGCTGAAGCTCGTGGACCGGGACGTCCCCACGTTCACCATGCTGTTCGACGACGAACTGGTGGACTCCCAGCTCCTTCCGTCCGATTCGCTGGACGTACCAATCCAGGCGGTCATCACCCCCACCCAGGTGTTCCTGCTGGAGGGGTCCCGCCTGCAGCGCGACACGCTCGAGAAGGTGCAGGCAGCGAGCTGACGCTCAGGGGCGCAGCGTGAGGGTGTTGGTGGATGCCTCCGCCACGGAGTCCTCGCTCCAGTGCCACGGGAACACCTCTCCGTCCCGCCACGCGGCGAGTTGATCGGTGTAGTTCCCGGAGGACGGGTGCCCCGAGACCCCCGTGGGGACCACCCACGTGGAGGCATCGAGATCGGCGAGGTCCACCACCATCCGCATGGAGGGCCCGGACCTGGAGGTGAAGTCCAACTGGTTGCCCTCCCCGAGCGAGACGCTCCAGGAGTTCGCGTTGACCGTGGCGATTCCGCCGTCCGTGGGGAACGGCGCGGGGCTGGTGAGCCACGCGATCGGCCCGGGAGCAACGCCCGGGGCCAGGATCGGGTGATTGAGAACGGTGCGGTGGAGGTCACCCCACTCCCACCGGGAGGGCGTCTTCCCGAGGGAGCGCGTGAGGTGGGCACGGGCGTCCTTGAGGGACTGGAGGAGGATCTCGTCCCGCGTCTCCGTGACCGAGACCGTGGTGATGTCGTCCCACAGCGGGCTCTGCGGCTGGCCGATGATTCCGTGGACCACCTGCACCCAGCGGCTCCCCCCGTCCAGTCCCTGGTCCGCTCCCACCTCGTCCCCGAAGGTGCGCAGCACCAGGTGGGCCCACGTGGCGTTGAAGAACGCGGCACCTGCGGAGTCCGCATCGTTGGGGTATCCGGCGTCCCTCCAGGCCTCCAGCTCGTCCACCGCCTCCTGGAGGAAGTCATCGTCCAGCTCCAGGCGCAGGATCGAGGGGATCAGGATCTCCCCGAGCGGGTTCCGCGTGTCCAGCATGATCTGGTTGGCGTGGTCAACGCTGATGCTGGCGCCCGAATCGATCACTCCGTTGAGGAGGGCCCGGATGCGTTGGGAACGGTAGCCGGGATCGAAGTCCGCGGAGAGGAAGGGGCCCTCGTCCGGAGCCGTGACGGCCTGGTTCGCGGCCACGATGAAGCCCTCGTCCGGGTTGAGGAGGCTCGGGAGCTCGGAGGAGGGGATGAACCCCTGCCAGTCGTAGGCGGGGTCCCAGCCGGGCCGTGGCCAGGTGCCGTCCGAGGGGACGGGCCCCTCCACCTCGTCCCGGACCGGGATCCGCCCCGGAGCCTGGAAGCCGATGTCTCCGGAGACCGTGGCGAACACGATCGCCTGCGCGGGCACCTCGAAGAGGGCCGCGGCACGGGCGATGTCCTGCGCGGTCCGTGCCCGGTTGAAGGCGAAGATCGCCTCGATGGTGCGGCCCGGCTCGAGGGCGGTCCACTGGAGCGCCACGTGGTAGCCGTCCACGCCACCGGTGGGGCTCCCCGCCGGAACGGGCGTTCCCGTGATGAACTCGGTGCCGCCCACCCTCCAGGTGATCAGCGGCCCGTGGTGGGTGGAGCGGATCTCGAGGGTGCGGTCCTCTCCCCCGTTCACGCGAACGGTCTCCGTGCGGGTCTCCAGCGGGATCCGCTCACCGTCGTACTCGTAGGTTCCATCTGGGTGGACGCGCTCGAGGAAGAAGTCCGCCACGTCCGGCCCCATGTTGGTCAGCCCCCACGCGAGCGCATCGTTGTGCCCGATGATCACCCCGGGCATACCGGAGAACGAGAATCCCCCCACATCGAACGTGCAGGTGGCGGACTGCTCCGTGCAGTGCAGTCCCACCTGGTACCAGATGGCGGGCGCACCGAGGCCGAGGTGCGGATCGTTGGCGAGCAGCGGGAGCCCGCTCTCGGTGTGCTCACCCGCCACCACGAACGAGTTGGAGCCGGTGGCATCCCCCCGGCCGATCAGCTCGGGGACGGCGCCAAGTGCCTCCATCGCCAGGAGCATCGCATCCGAGCTGATCGCCTCCTCCCATGCGGCGTCCACCACCACGGCGCCGGTATCGGACTCGGACACCGGCGAATCAGGGGACGGAATGATCGGGGCGTTGCGGTTGTACGGGTAGCTGGGGAAGAGATCGTCCACCCGATCCACGCTTCCGAGCGCCTGGTACGTGGCGGCGCGGCCCAACTCATCGTCGTAGTTGCCGATCAGGTCCCATGCCATCGCCTTCAGCCAGGCCAGCGAATCGATCGGCGTCCATGGCTCCGGATCGGTCACCGAGACCTGGAGCCCCAGCACCGTGTACTCCATGGCCAACTCGGACGCCTCCCGGCCCTCGAGGTAGGCGTTGACCCCGGCCGCGTAGGCGGTGAGGTAGGACTGGGTCTCCCGGGAGAGGAGGTCCCACTCCTGCTCCGCCACGTGGCGCCACCCCAGGGTGCGCGTGACGGCATCGGCCGCGAGCGCATCCTCCACCTCACCCACCAGTTCGCCGAGGCGCCCGGAGGTGACGTGGCGGCGGTAGTCCATCTCGAAGAACCGGTCCTGCGCGTGCACGTAGCCCTGGGCGTAGAAGAGGTCCTCATCCGTGCTCGCATAGATGTGGGGCACCCCGCGCGCATCGCGCTCGATCCGTACCTCACTCTCCACGGCCGCCGTGACGGTGCCGGAGTGGCTGGGGAGTGGCCGGCGGAGCACCATCGCCGCAACTGCCACGCCCAGCACGAGGGCGCCCACGATCAGGGCGGCGAGTACGGCGATGATCCTGCGGCGGATGGCACGGGATCGGTTCACGCTCCTGAGCCTATCGGGAAGGTCTGCCCACCTCCGGGCGTTGATACCCACTGGGCGCGCTAGCATGGGCGCCCGGAAGGAGTCCGATGCCCACCTATGCCTACCGGTGCACCGAGTGCGCCACGGAGTTCGACGTCTACCAGCGCTTCGACGAGGACTCCCTCACCTCCTGCCCCTCCTGCTCCGGCAGCCTCCGCAAGCTGTTCTCCCCCACGGGAGTGATCTTCAAGGGCTCGGGGTTCTACCGCACGGACTCGCGTTCCTCCACAGGCACCTCCAAGGACTCGTAGTCCACAGGCACGAGCCTGCTCCCACTCCCCGCAGCCGGTTTCCGCCTAACGTCCGGGTCATGGTCCACCTCCTGCCACGAGCGGCGGGGTCCCGGAAACGCGGACCCGGCGAACGCGCACCCCGAGAGGCCCCCACGGTCTCTCCCCCCACTCGCGCCCCATGGCGCGGGCTCCTGTGGCGGTGGCGCCACGTCTTCCTCGCCCTCGGCCTCGCCGCCGCCACCCTGGTGATCGTGGACGCGCTCGAGGGGGACGACGGCGTGGCTGTGGTGGTGCTCGCCTCCGCGCGCCCCGCCGGGCACGTGCTCACGGGTTCGGACCTGAGGGCGGTGACCATCTCCCGGGGCCTGGAGGGCACTGTCCACCACGCCCCGGACGCCGAGGGGCGCGTGCTGGCGGTGGGGCTCCCCGCCGGGACGCCACTCACCGAGGGGATGCTGGTGGGGCCGTCCCTGGCCGATTCCGCACCGAGTGGGAGCACTGTGGTGACCATTGCCCTGGCGGATCGCGGCTCGCAGGAGCTCGCCGTGCCGGGGACCTCCGTCACACTCGTGGGCGTAGACGAGACCACCGGGCTCGCCCGCCAGGCCTCTGACGTGCTTGTTTTGTCACGCCTTGAGGATCCCGGGAGTGGCGGATTGCTCGCCCCGGAGAGCGAGTTCACATTCGTAGTGGTTGCAGTTCCGGAGGAAGAGGCTAATTTTGTGCTGCAAACCAGTGCCGCGGCGCCTCTTCGCGTCGCACTGACACCAGGGCACTGACGAACCTCCTCAACGAAAGGTGTTACCACCATGCTCAAGGGCTTCAAGGACTTCATCACCCGTGGCAACGTGCTCGAGCTCGCCGTTGCCGTCATCATCGCCGGGGCCTTCAACCCGGTGGTCGAGTCCGTCACCAACGTGATCATGGGCCTCATCGCCGCCATCTTCGGCCAGCCCAACTTCGACTCCGTTGGCATGTTCACCATCAACAACGCCGTCATCATGCCGGGCGCGATCATCACCGCCCTCGTGAACTTCCTGCTCGTGGCCGCCGCGATCTACTTCATCATCGTGGTCCCCATGAACAAGCTCGCCGAGCGCCGCAAGCTGGAGGAGGACGAGGCCCGTCCCGAGGACGTGGTCCTCCTCGAGGAGATCCGCAACCTCCTCGCCGCGCGCAACGTCTGATCGGTCGCGGGAGAGTCCCTCCCGCACGCGAAGGGCCCGGACCGTCTGGTCCGGGCCCTTCGGCATTCCTACTGGCGGCCCCAGTGTGGGGGCACGTCCTCCTCGAGCCGCCGATCGTTCGAGTCCCGTGCGTCCCCCCAGGCGATGTCCGTGTCCCCACTCGCGCGGTCCGGCAGTGCTCGTACCGGCGCCGCCGGTCCGGGACGGGTGGTCTGCACCCCCTCCTCGAGGAGTCGGCGATCGACCTCTGACAGCACGATCACCCGACGGCGCCGCGTGCGCCGGTCCGACGCCTCACCGTCCACGGCGCTCGGCTGCCGCTCGCAGGACCTGATCGATGCGGGAACCCTTCCGGGTGAGTCCCAGCTCGGTCCGCAGTTCGGCCACGATGCCCTCGGTGGGCCGATCGAGTCCGTCGCTGGTGATCCACGCAACCAGGCGGTCCAACTGATCGTCCGAGTACTCCTTGATCGGCAACCCCCGTGGGATTCCCGGGCGCTCGCCGCGGGAGTCCAGAAGTGCATCGAAGGAGAGCTGGACCGGCTCCGGCGACGCCTCCACAGGAGGAGATGGCGGGGCCTGGGGGGCGGGCTCGTCCACGTGGCCCGTGTCCTCCTCGTGGGTGGTCGGCTCCTCACCCGTACCGCCCTCGGGTGGGGCGGCAGGACGGGGCGCGACCCCCTCGGAGGGTGGGAGGGCGGGACCAGCCGCGGCGTCGTCGTCGGGAAGGGCGAACGGGAGCGAGCCCTCGGGTCCACCCATGGCGCGGCGGACCTTGGCGGCGATCGCGCGGGCCTCGCGGCCCGGATCCATGAAGACGGCCTGCGAGAACGCCATGTGCGGGACCCAGCCCCGCTGCTCGAGGCGTTCCACCCAGTAGCGGTCGCGCCGGCGCAGTGAGGGCTCGGCCACGTAGTCGGCGTCATCCGTGAGGACGCCCACGAACAGCTCACCCGGGCGGCTCGGGTGGCCCACCGCGAGCGGAATCCTCACGCCGCCCTCGAATCCGTAGCGTGGCACCACCACCAGGCCGAGGCGGTGGAGCCGCTCGGTGAGATCGAGGAGGAGGCGATCCGGTTCGCCCTCGTCCGGCTGGGAACGCGCCTTGGAGGAGCCGGGCTCGGCGGGGCGGTCGGAGGCGTAGTCCAGGAGTTCGGCGAGCAGCTCCGCACCCGGGTGGTGGAGGCGATCGCGCTCGATGTCCTCGGGTGCCAGGCAGGAGACGATCTCGAGATCGTGGGTGACGGCGTCGAGGGCATCGATCATGAGGGCGAGGCCCTCGGGGGCCGAGATGGGCCCGAAGCGGTGGAGTACACGGCCGTGCGGGGTCTTCCCGAACCCCACGGAGAGGACCACGGCATCGCGCTGGAGGCCCGAGGCCTCCTCCACGTCCACCACCACGAGCTGCTCCGGATCGGCCAGGGAGCGGGCGAGTTCTCCGTCCCTCGCCGCGGCCTCGCGGATCGCGGCGGCCGTCACGGGTGAGAGCGAGATGATGGCCACCGACTGCTCGTCACGGAGGTGGCGGCGCGCCAACTCGAGGGCCTTGGCCACCTCGGCGGGGACGCCCTCCACGAGGACCGTGCCGATCGCGGGCATGCCGAAGCCCTCCACGATATGGAGCCGGATGCGTGAGGGTGAGGGCGGGGCCGGAAGCGTGTCCACCACGCCCTCCCAGCCACCCCCGGCGAGGAACGAGGCGAGGTGCTCCTCCCGCTGCGAGCGGTCCGTGGGAACCACCACGGCCGGCAGCATTCCCGCGATGTCATCGATCAGACCGGCGCCCGGCCTCGTGGTGTCCCCCACGATCACCACCTGGCGGGAGCGGGCGATCGCCGCCGCCACGTGGGCTGTGGGGATATGCTGCGCGCCGTCGATCACGAGGAGGTCCACCTCGGCGACGGGCGGAAGCGCCTGTCCGATCGCGAGAGGGGGCACGATCCAGATGGGCCGGGAGGCCACCACCAGTTCCGGGTGCTGGCTCCGCAGGTCCCTCAGGGGTGCGCCGTGGGGATCGGCGAGCGCTCGCCAGAACTCCTGGGCCGCTGCCTTGTCCTCGTTGATCGCGCGGGAACGGCGGCGGTCCACGGCGCGGCGTACCGGGCCGGGAAGTGAGGAGACCTGATCACGATCCAGATTCCGGAAGGCGTCCGCGAGGGCGTTGAGGGAGGCGCCGTCCTGGTGGGACAACTCCGGATCAGAGGAGAGGATCTCCTCCAGCACGGACGCCCACCACGCGAGCTCGAGTTCGGCGCCCACGGCCTCCGGCGGGGTCCGGCGCCGGTGCAGGTCCGCCACCAGCTCTGAGAGGCCGAGGTGATCGAGTTGGAGGTGGAGGGAGTTGAGTTCAGGGAGGACACGGAGCGCCGAGGGGTCCGAGCCGAGACCCGCCAGGAAGTCCCTCAGCTCCTCGATCGGCATCGCGAAGAGGTCGAGATCGGGGAACACCACGGTCAGCCCATCGAGCCTGGCCACCGCGTCCCGCGTGGAGCGGTGGGCCTCCCCCAGCCCCTGGGGCACCTGCGGCCACCCGCCCTGCGGGTTGTGGCGGCGCCACACCTCCCGCTGGCGCTGGACCCGGGCGAGGGCCTCGTGGAGGTCCTCCACCACCACTCCCGGGCGCTGCATGTCACGTGCCTGCTTGGTGAGGCGGCGGCGTGCACCGCCGGGCATCTCCACCTTGTGCTCGGCCCGCCACTTGGGTGTGGCCGTGGCGATCACCATGTCCGCCGCCGAGCGCTCGAAGATCACCGGCTGGAACACATCGAGGGACTCCCGGATCCCCTCGAGCATCTCGAGCTGCTCGCTCCAGTCCGCGAGGGAGACCGCCCGCTCGATCCCCGTCTCCCGGGAGATGCGCCCCACGTCCGAGAGGACCTTGGGGAGCACCACCTCGGCGAGGATCTGGGAGCGCTCGAGCGCATCCGAGGCCTCCTTGTGGTTCCGGACGCGCGCGCCGAACCAGGGGCTGTCCCGGTGCTGATCGGAGAACCCGTCCAGCCGGGCGTACCGGGCGAGCTTGTCCGCCGCATCCGCGCGGATCTCCTCGTCGAGGCGGCCGATCGTCTCCCGGTCGAAGCGGACGCGAGTGCTCGGCCCCTCGGCCGAGGTGGTCAACTCCGCGAGGTGCTGGAGGGAGTCGTAGGCCGAGATCGCCCACGGATCGCGGGTGCGGTGGAGCGCCTCGGTGTAGCGCTCAAGGCGAGAACGGACCTCACGGAACGTGGCGCGGGAGGCGCGCACGGCGTCGTCGTCGATCCGGTCCTCCCAGGGCTCCAGGCCGGACCTGAGGCGGTCAGGGGCCGTGGAGCGCCACGCGGGATCCTGCAGATCGAGCACCAGATCGGCCAGGCCAGAGTCACCGAGGGCCTTGGCGAGGGCGCGGCCCGTGCGGCGGGTGCCCGGCACGTGCACCACCCGGCGGCCGGACGCGGCGGCATCGGCGAGGATCGCTGCCACCACCCCGGGGGCGTCCGATCCCGGACGGGTGTCGAGGACCAGGTTCTGGCCTGCGACGACGGAGTCGATCGCACTCTGCTGCACAGGGTCGAGGTCCCCGATGCCCCGCTCGGCGTCTGGTTCGCGGTCCGCCACCACGGCGGGTGGGAGGGTGGCGTGCAGGCGACGCTGGGCCTCGATGTCCCCGGCGAGCGCTCGCACCACCGGGTGGGTCACCATCAGCGGTTCGATCTCATCAAGGTCCTCGAGGAGGAGCTCGCTCGGGTGGACCAGGGGGCCCGCCAGGATCCGCTCGGACGCGTCGAATTCTGCGAGATGGGACTCGGCGATCGAGGCGATCTCGGTGATCGCCTCGTGGGGAGAGAATCCGTGCTCCGTCTGGGACAGGGCCGCGATCGGGCCCAGGTCCGTGGTGGCACCCGCACGCTGGAGGGCCCTGACGAGGACGGGGTTGACCTCGATGCCCGGTTCGAGGAGCAGCTCGTAGTCCGAATCCCCCTCCAGGGGGCGGAGGTGGAGCGGCCTCATGAGGATCGGAGCGTGTGCCAGGTGGACCCCGCCCACCGCGCCGCCCTCGCGCGGCTCCGAGTCCGCCCAGCGAGCCAGGCCGATCACGAGGTAGATCGGCGCGGTGGAGTACCGCTGCGCGAGCTCGTCCGCCCGCTGCAGGACCATTCGCGCCGCGGCGCGCGCGTCCGCGAAGGCGCTCGATTCGCGCAGGAGGTTGGCGAGGCGGGTGGTCCTCCCCGCGTAGAGCTGTGCGATCCCACCCGGGTGCGCCTTGCTCAGATCGAGCACCGCTCCGCGGAGCTCATCCACATCGAACAGTGGCGATGCGCCGGCAAGGTCCCTCAACTGGCTTCTCCAGGAGATCAGCGTCCGCTCCACGGGGTCCGTGGGAAGCGCGCTCGTGGAGTCCTCCTCCTCTGTGGCGTTCTCACCTGGGGGCGGGGAGGACTCCTGGCGGGCGGAGAGTTCCGGCCCGCCGTCCCCGGGGTGGCCGTGGGGGTGGCCGTCAGACTCTGGGTGCTCGATCCCCTCGGTCAGCTCAGGACTGGTGGGAGGCTGCGTCCCCGGGTCATCGGCCTGGGCATCACTGTGCCCGGCACTCTCCTCCGTCCCGGACGTGTGGGAGTGCGCCGTCTCGGCGGGGCGGTCATCTGCTCCACCACGGCGACGCGAGAAGAAGCGCAGCGGTGCCATCGCTCCACGCTAACCAGCGGATCAGGTGTTGGCCCGGTGGCGCGCCGCCGTGCACGGATTGACTAGTGGGGGGGGCAGGGGGCTGGGGAGAATAAGAGAACGGAATGCGACACGCAGGGGGGCAGGCGTCGCATTCCGTTCTTGGAAGATTATGCACGTTCAATCCGGCGCGCGCAAGTTCGCGGAATTCTCCCGGAGTTGCGGAGTTCCACGCCTGCGGAACTACGTGAGCGGCAGTGTTGTCACACAGGTCGGATCGTCCTCGCCTGTGCCGATGCGGGAGGTGACGCTCATGCCCGAGTAGCTCACCGAGAGATCGAACTCCTCATCCGCGGGGAGCCAGAGGCCGTAGAAACCGTTGTCGAATGTTGTGACGGTCTCGTCCACCACCACGGTGCCGTCCGCGGCATTCACGATCGAGAGGTCGATCGGCTCATTCTGGAGCTCTCCCACGCAGGTGGTGAGGGAGTGGAAGAAGCAATCGTGCGTGTGGTTCACGTAGGGGGCGAAGGAGAGGTAGAACGAGTCCTCCGGGAGGGGGAGCTCCTCCTCGCTGCCGTCCGGCCCGCGCACCAGGAGGGAGGAGGGACGGACGGACGCGAAGAGGTCCGTGTTCCTGTCCGCAAGCGTGGTCACGTCGAGGAGGTCCACCACCTCGGCCGCCGAGACGTCCGAGAGCCCGAAGGGGGCGAGAACCTCGCTGTTGTTGGCCTCTGCGGCCGCACCCTGCACCTCTCCGGAGGCTCCACCGGGCTGGGTGGTGGAACCTCCGGCGCAGCCGGCAAGCAGCAGTGCGAGGGACGCCGTGATGGCGCTGACAGAGCGGCGGAAACGATTCGACATGACACGATCGTAAGCGCAAAACCGGGGTGATCCACGGGTGGGAGTCCAGTTGCCACTCCCTCTGGTGCCCTCGGCGCGATTCGAACGCGCGACCTACCGCTTAGGAGGCGGTTGCTCTATCCCCTGAGCTACGAAGGCGGGGCGGCATCAAGGCTACCAGCGCCCACTCCCCGCGCCCGAACCGCCGAGAATCACCCGAACAGGTGAGGCGGATGTGCAGGCCAGGAAGCCGGAATGTGACCACCTTGGGGAGATCTCGGGAATGGCGTCAGATCGGCCGCTCTCGAGTGGCGGGGCACACACCGCAGTGGTTGCGTGAAGGCACACGGATCGCCGCGATCCCCCAACGAAAGGACCAGGTGAATGATCAGCCTGCAGGACTTCGACCGCATTCTTGAAAACTCCACCGACGTGCTCGATCAGAACGGAGACAAGATCGGTGGCGTGGGGCAGCTCTACGTCAACGATTCCACTGGCGCACCGTCGTTCGTGACCGTGCGGACCGGCATGTTCGGCACCCGCGAGACGTTCGTACCGCTCGACTCCGCCAGCTATGACGGTGAGAACATCGTGGTCCCGTTCACCGCCGACCAGGTGAAGGACGCCCCCCAGGTGGATGAGGGCGGAGCCATCACGCCGGAGGACGAGGAGACGATCTACAACTTCTACGGCGTCGACGGCGTGGGCGGTGCCCACCCGGGCGAGGTGCAGGATCAGGGCGAACAGCTCGGTGGCGGGCACGATCTCGAACGTGAGGGCGGACTCGG